>CAYWCH010000275.1:0-3701 GCA_964456715.1 uncultured Anaerolinea sp.
GATTGGCTGCCAAGTGTCGCTCCTAGGATTTCGTAAATAACATATCCAAAAAATTATACCATACGGATATTGTCAAGACTTTTCTCCCCATTTTTCACCGCTTGTACCATGACATTTCCGATCCGCTTTCTTGACACTGATCTGACTGGACGCTATAATCCTTTTGATTGCGGGTGTGGCCAAGTGGTAAGGCATCACCTTCCCAAGGTGAGACTCGTGGGTTCGAATCCCATCACCCGCTCTTTCTTTTCCCCCTCAGTAGTGCTCACCTTTCATTAGTGTAAGTAAAAAAAGTAAACTTTTTTTTCCGTTCTGGTGTATAAACATAATACCTAGGAATGGAAATTGCATCTTGTTTCTCACAAGTCTTTTAGCTTGCTTTAAAATTGGCAGGTTTGGATATGAATGGATTAAAAAAAATCTTACACATCGAAGACAATTTTGAAAACCGGATCCTTGTAAGAAGATTGCTGCAGGCAGCTGATTATGATGTGATTGAAGCAGAAAACGCTTTTCAGGCGATCTCTCAATTACGATCAAATCGACCTGACCTAATCCTAATGGATATCAATATGCCAGATGTGGATGGATACACTCTGACAGCCAAACTCAAAACAGTTCCCGGCATCAAACAGATCCCAATTATCGCAATCACCGCAAACGCAATGCGTGGCGACAAAGAAAAATCATTGCGCGCAGGCTGTGACGGCTATATTGAAAAACCGATCAACATAGATACATTTCTAGATGAAATTCACTACTTTTTAGAAGGCAATATCGGTAAATATCCCGTAAATAACTAAGATGATGAACTCGACTTATTTTTCTTCTTTACCAGCTTCAAAGGAATTCGATGATAAATCAGAAGGCGTAAGTAAATCTGATTCTGTTCGTAAATGTGTCATCCTTGTCGTTGAAGACAACGTCGGTAATTTCAAATTAATCGCACGGCTGCTGGACCCATTGGGCGTTCAGTGTGAATGGAAAACGTCGGGATTCGAGGTGGTGGAATTTGCCAATACCATTTCTCACATCGACTTGGTCCTCATGGATATTCGCCTTCCATACGAAGATGGATATGGTGCCATGAGGAAACTCCGCCAATCCGGTCAATTCACAGATATTCCCATTGTTGCAGTTACCGCTGTTACCGGTGTTGATCAGATGAAAGCTGCCAAAATGGCCGGTTTTGATGGGTTTATCGGTAAACCCTTGGACCCGGATCGTTTCCCGGAGCAAATAAAGCGCGTTTTAGCAGGGCAAAGCGTTTGGGAATACAACTAAGGAGTAACCATGAGTGATCAGACAACTGTCTCCGTTCCACAGCGAAAAAGCAGATCCTTTCGAAGAAGTCTTGCCTTAACTGTTGTTCTCCAATTCATCCTGGTGGCTCTGATCCCTGCTGCAATTATTTCCGTTGCCAGTTACCTCCGCTATCAAACCACAATCAAGGATTCCCTTTCAACCCAACTTTCTACTTTTTCAACATACTACGCCCAACAACTTGATCAGATGGTGGCTACAAATGGTTCCATTGCCAATTCTATTAACAATGAGAACTCCATTAACTTCTACCTGACATCCGATCAATTTGGTCTTATGGCTGACAGAGACCAGACCGCCAAAAATATCGTGAATGAATACCTGGTAAAACATTCAACCAATCCATCTATAACCGAATCCACTGAGGTTTCCATTGTTTCGGTTGAAAATGGCTATGTTTATGCTTCCTCCAATTCAGATCGGATTGGCACAAGCATCGCCTCTGATCAAACCATGAAGGCGATATTGGGTGCCGATCAAACCTCTTTACTTTACAACCCTGGCGGCTTGTTCGCGAACAAATTGGTCTTGACTACCACACTGAATATGACTAGTATCGGTAAAGGATTACCTCCTGTGTCAGTTGTTGTTTTTACAACATCCACCAACCTTGACTCCATGCTGACCACCCCAGCAAAAACATATAACACGGCAAACACATATTTTCTGACCTCCGATAAGGGAATAGCATCGATCAGCCCGGTTTCAGGAGCCATGGTAAACGCGAAGGTAAGTGACAGCGAAAAAGCCAGGATCCGCTCGTATGCGGAAAAGAGTGATACAGGCAAGGAATTTAGATATCGGAGCTACACGCGCGTAGATGTTATTTCTTACATCAAACCGCTAACAGCCAATAATGCATATTATGTGATCGAGGTTCCTCAATACCTGGAAACTTCACCTCTTCAAAGTTATCGCGACTATGTTTTAACGATTCTTGGTATTGCTCTTGTGTTTGCTGGTTTGTTAGCTGCTCTACTTGGACGCTCGATTTCCCAGCCATTGGTACATCTATCTGGTAAAGCACGTCTGTTTGCAGGTGGCGATTTCTCACAACGCGTCAACGTTAGCCGACGTGATGAGATCGGTATGCTGGGTTTTTCATTCAACTACATGGTGGATCAGCTTTCCGAATTCTATCAATCATTGGAATCCAAAGTTGCAGAAAGGACCAAGCAACTTCAACTTGCCAATGAAATTGGTCAGGAAGCGATTTCTTCCACCCGCCGTTCTGAGATCCTTCAGAAAGCTGTTCAGGCGATCGTGGATAAATTTGTCGTCCCGTTCGCAGCGATCTATGTCGCTGATGAAGGAAATAAAACACTTACCCTGGCTGAATCATATGGTAGTGTGACCACTGAAATGCCTCAACCAGGATTGCAGATTCCGCTCGACAACAACTCCCTGGTTGGATGGGTGGCAGCCAATGATCAAGCCAGAATTTCTCAAGATATTTTAAATGAACCCTTGCGTTTAACGGAAGGGCTTCATTTCGCCGGCGCAAATTCAGAAATCTCTGTGCCGATCAAGATCGCCGACAAGCTTTTTGGTGTGATGAATATTCAGAGTGATATGTTGAATGGTTTTGATGTTGAATCAGTGCCCACATTTTCCACTCTTTCTGATCAAATCTCAAACGGCTTAAGAAACATTGAACTTCTTGAAACAACTCAGGCGAACTTACAGGGAACTGCCGTCCTTTATTCAGCAAGCAGTGAAATCGCCCAATCAACGAACGAGACCGAAATCTATGAACAGATCAATCACATCTTTTCCGATCCAAACCTAACCTGCATCATGCTTGATGTAGATGGTTCAAACGTTGTCATCAAGCATATTGCAGATAGTAGAACCACCGTCTCTGATAAATCCCTCATTGGAATCTCCTTTCTTTTCGCTGACGCCATCGAATTACTGAAGACGAGTGGCACCCAAACGATCACGAATTTCCAGATTCTATCTGAATTCAGCCAATTGACTCCATATTTTGGCCGCCGTGGATGCTCATCCATCGCTCTCTTACCGGTCTATGAGGGTACCGAATTAAGCCACATCATGGCGATTGGTTCTCGTGAATCAACTCCAATTAGTGCACAAAAAGTACAACCCTACGAGATTTTTGCTGATATTTTGGGTGTCGCCTTGGAGAGATTCCACCTTTCCACCAAATTGAAAGCATCTCAGAATGAGTTCGCCACAGTAGATTCGATTGCCAGTATCGGCATCGAAAACCTGAGCATTGTCGATCTCTGTTCAGCAGTACATACCAGAGTCAGGGAATTGTTTGGTGAAGATACCGGATTCTGCCTGGCCATCAAAGATGCTGATCACAATCGATTGAAGATCCCATATTTTTATGATCATGAACAAGTATCCAT
>CAYWCH010000276.1:0-3696 GCA_964456715.1 uncultured Anaerolinea sp.
TCATCGATCTTTTCCCAATTCTCCAGCAGGAAGAGTGACGCGTCGATCACTTCGGCCAGGTTATGCGGTGGGATGCTCGTTGCCATACCAACAGCAATTCCGCTTGCACCGTTGATCAGCAAATTCGGAATAGCTGAGGGTAAGACCAATGGTTCATTGAGTGAGTCATCGAAATTACGCGTGAAATCGATCGTATCGCGGTCCAACTGAGCCAACAGGTCTTGTGAAAATGATGTGATAGTGGCTTCGGTATAGCGCATGGCAGCCGGAGGATCGCCATCGATGCTGCCGAAATTCCCCTGCCCGTTGACCATTGGATAACGCAGTGAAAAATCTTGGGCCATGCGTGCAAGTGATTCATACACCGCCTGGTCACCGTGCGGGTGATATTTGCCAAGTACTTCACCAACGATCCTGGCCGATTTCTTGGTTATTGAATCCGATCGAAGACCCATATCATACATGGCGTATAACAAGCGCCTCTGAACCGGTTTCAATCCATCACGCGCATCGGGTAACGCTCTCGCCACGATCACGCTCATTGCATAATCCAAATACGATTGCTGCATCTCGTGATCGATATCCACTTTTTGAACCATGCCCATTTCCATAATCTTCTCCAGGACCCGCTATCTTTGCTTTTGTGAATTTCACTTATCTTACGAACTTTATTCCACCGCGTCAATGAAAAACCCCGAGAAAATTTTTCTCGGGGTTGATTGAGAATGATCTGTTACTCTGCTACTGGAGGTTGTGCAGCTTCTGTCTCTCCAGCATCTGCTTCAGCTTTGGTTTTCTCTGCCAACGCAGCAGCTTCAGCAGCTTCGAGGGCGGTTTCTACGTGCTTCTCACCGAACCGACCATGGACGAAGCCTGTTCCAGCCGGGATCAGCTTGCCGATGATCACGTTTTCTTTCAGGCCAAACAGCGGGTCTCCGCTCGAGGCGATGGCCGCACCAGCCAACACCTTGATGGTGTGCTGGAAGGATGAAGCAGACAGCCAGGAATCCGTGGTGAGGGAAGCTTTGGTCACACCCAAAAGGATCTCTACAAACCGTGCCGGTTGTTTGCCTTCTGAGATCAATTGCTCGTTGGTCTGTTTGATCTCCAAACGATCAACCACGTCCATCGGCAGGTACTTGGAATCACCCGGGCGGATGATCTGTACTTTACCCATCAATTTGCGGATGATAACCTCAAAGTGCTTGTCATTAATATTCTGGCCCTGGGCACGATAAACCTTCTGGATCTCGGTCATCAGATACATTTGGGCAGCATCGCGGCCTTTGATCTTCAAGATCGTGTGCGGGTTGATCGAACCTTCGGTCAATGCTTCACCGGCTTCGATGGTCTGCTCATCATGGATGATCAGGCGCGAAGTGGACGGAATATCATAGTCTTCAGTCTCGCGTTGTTCATAACTGACGTAGACTTTGCGTTTTTCGATACGCACACGGCCGTTATGTTGAGCGTTGATCTGCGCTTCACCCTGGCTGGCGATCACATCGCCAAGTGCGATCTCGGTGGCATCTTTTGCGATGATGTCCCAACCTTCGGGGACTTCGTATTCATCGGAGGTCATGGCTGAATGCTCAACACGGACCAGTTTCTGTTCTCCGCTGCGCTCGGTTTGCATGATCTTTGCCACACCTGAGATACGTGAGATCACGGCCTCGCCTTTCGGCATGCGGCGTGCTTCAAACAGCTCTTCCACGCGCGGGAGACCCGTGGTGATATCACCGCCGGCTGCAACACCACCGGTGTGGAAGGTACGCAGGGTCAACTGCGTTCCAGGCTCACCAATGGATTGGGCAGCCACTGTGCCAACTGCTGCGCCCATCGCCACCAACTTACCGCGGCCCAGGTCCATACCGTAACACTTGGCACAAATACCATGGATCAGGTTGCAGGTCATTGGCGAGCGAACGAACACGTCTGTAATACCGGCAGTGATCACTTTCCGGATCAAGTCGTGGTCAAGCATTTCCCCTGCCTCGGCGATCACTTCACCGGTCTTGGGGTTGGCAATTCGTGCCGCGGTCAGACGGCCATACAAACGTTCGGCAAGTTTCTGTCCGGCAACATCATCCGCCTTATGGATCCAGATACCTTCGGTGGTTCCACAATCTTCTTCGTTGATGATGATATCCTGCGCTACATCAACCAGACGGCGTGTCAGATAACCGGCATCCGCAGTACGCAAAGCGGTATCGGCCAAACCTTTACGAGCACCGTGCGTAGAGATGAAGTATTCCAACGCGGTCAGACCTTCGCGGAAGTTTGATTGGATTGGCAGACTGATGATACGACCGGCAGGGTCAGCCATCAGACCACGCATACCGGCCAACTGTGCGATTGGACCAAAGCCGCCTTTGGTAGCTCCGGAATTTGCCATGACAGACAGGTTGCCGTTCGGATCCATGTATTTCTTCACAGCATCACCGACAACACCGGTGGTTTGCTGCCAGATGTCGATGACGTGCTTGTTGCGTTCCTGCTCGTTCAGCAGGCCGCGACGGAATTGTTTGTTTACCTTTTCGACTTCTTCCTGTGCCTGTTCCAGAATTTGAGCCTTTTCCTTCGGAACACTGATATCGGAAACAGCGATGGTGGTACCTGATTTCATGGCATATTCGAAGCCGATATCTTTAATATGATCGGCGACCTCGGTGGTGATGTCTTCACCGCAAAGCTCGTATACATCGGCAATCAGGTTCTTGACACCCGTTTTCTCAAGGGTGCGATTGGTAAACTGAACTTCAGCCGGCAGGATTCTGTTGAAGAGCACGCGACCAACAGTGGTATTGATGCGCATCTTCACAGGTTCAGCCAGACGCTCATTCTTCTCGTTGAAATATGTCTGCATGTAAACAGTGATGTTCGCATGGATATCCACCTGACCCAACTGGTAAGCCATTTCCACTTCGTCGATATCGACAAAGTTACGGCCATCACCTTCATGCTTGCGGTCATCGGCTACGGTCAGGTAGTAAACACCCAATACCATATCTTTTGATGGGCTGATGATCGGTTCACCATCGGCCGGTTTGAGCAGGTTCTTGGAAGACAGCATCAATGTACGTGCTTCTTTTACAGCCTTTTCAGAAAGCGGCACATGCACGGCCATTTGGTCGCCATCGAAGTCTGCATTGAAAGCGGTGGTTACCAATGGATGCAACTGGATGGCGCTACCTTCGATGAGGATGGGCTCGAACGCCTGGATACCCAAACGGTGCAGCGTCGGAGCACGGTTCAACAGCACCGGACGATCCTTGATGACCTCTTCCAATACCTCATAAACTTCCGGTCGTCCGCGTTCGATGAAGCGGCGGGCACCTTTGACGTTGGCGGTGTAACCGCGTGACACAAGGCGCGAAATAACGAACGGTCTGAAGAGTTCCAGTGCCATGGTCTTTGGCAGACCGCACTGATAAAGTTTCAATTGCGGACCAACCACGATGACCGAACGGCCTGAATAATCGACACGTTTACCCAGCAGATTGCGGCGGAAGCGGCCTTTCTTGCCCTTCAACATATCGCTGAGTGACTTGAGTTCGCGGCGTCCGCGGCGTGACAGTGCCTTGCCGCGTTGGGAATTATCGATCAAAGAATCGACAGCTTCCTGGAGCATGCGTTTTTCGTTGCGTACGATCACGTCAGGAGCACCCAACTCGAGCAATCTCTTCAAGCGGTTGT
>CAYWCH010000277.1:0-270 GCA_964456715.1 uncultured Anaerolinea sp.
GCAAACTTACTTCCGCGTTTATTCAGGAACGATAGCCCCTGACGCCCGTGTCTGGAATCAGACCAAGAGCATGGAAGAGCGGTTGGGCAACGTGAACGTTCCACGCGGCAAGGAAGGCATTTCGGTCAAGATCATACACGCCGGTGATATCTGTGTGGTGCCAAAGCTTTCAGAGACCTCCACCTCCAATACGCTTTGCGACAAGAATCATCCGCTGACCCTGCCCATTCCGGAATATCCCGGTGCCCTTTACCGTGTGGCCATCTTCCC
>CAYWCH010000277.1:280-3673 GCA_964456715.1 uncultured Anaerolinea sp.
CCAAGACGCAAGCTGACTCCACCAAGATCTCGTCCACCCTGGCCCGCCTCTGCGAAGAGGACATGACCCTCACCCACTACAACGACGGTACCACCCTCCAGACCATCCTGCAGGGTATGGGTGATCAGCACATCGACGTGGCCATCCGCCGCGCCGAGACCAAGTTCCAGGTTGGCATCAATATCACAGAGCCGAAGGTTCCCTACCAGGAAACCATCACCAAATCCGGCAGCGCCATGTACCGCCACAAGAAACAAACCGGCGGTTCCGGTCAGTTCGGTGAAGTCCACCTCAAGGTCAGCCCGATCACCGACAAGGATTACGATTTCACCTGGGACGTGTTTGGCGGCGCTGTGTCGCAGTCTTATGCGAGCTCAATCCAGAAGGGTATCCAGAGCGTCATGAAAGAAGGCGTTGTCGCAGGCTATCCTGTATCCGGTGTGCATGTTTCTGTCTTTGACGGCAAGGAACACCCGGTCGATTCCAAACCTGTCGCCTTCGAAGTTGCCGGACGTGAGGCCTTCAAACTGGCAGTTCGCGAAGCCGGTCCCGTTCTGCGTGAACCGATCATGTTGGTCAAGATCACCGTCCCCGAAGCCAATATGGGTGACATCATGGGCGACCTGAACACCCGCCGCGCCCGCATCCAGGGCATGGAGACCGAGAAAGGCCACTCCGTGGTCACCGCCAACGTTCCGCTGGCTGAAATGTTACGCTACACCACCACCCTGCGTTCCATCACTGCAGGTCGCGGTGTGTTCAGCATGGAATTCGACCACACTGAGGTCGTCCCGTCGCACATCGCCCAGCCGATCATCGATGCCCGTACCAAGGAACTCGAATCGAAGAAGGAAGAGTAATCTTCACAAAACGATCCAAAGGACTGGAAAAGGCTTTTCCAGTCCTTTTCTTTTGAAGTAGATTTTTTCCGAAAGAAGAAGGCAGGGAGGTTATGATTTGGTCTAAAACAAAGAAATCCATTGAAGGGTTATTAGCTGAAAAGCTTATTGGCCATGTCAGATTTTATAAAACCCGATATGGTCCCGGGGAAAGTCAAATCCAAACCAGAGCCTGGATCACACTCGACAAAAAAGAGATCTTCAGTTGCTCAACGATAGGCTGGATCAAGGAAAATTACAGTTCAACTGGAAATTCCGGGTGGAATGCTAACGAACAAACAGAAAAAGACCTTAATGCAAAAGGAAATTTTTCAGTTCAATCATTCGTGGCTGCTCTTGATGAGTATTTGAGAATGCCTATCGATCAAGCGATTCAATCTTCGAATGTGATTATTCGTGCAATTGCTATGTTTGACAGACGGTTGGGAAAAAACCACCTTTGGAAACTTCATCCCAGTGAAGATGATCACCCCCTTGTACTATCATTTTATGCAATAAGATGTCAAGTTGAAGGAATCAATCCAAATCAATAATGACTTATTGATAGTGTTTCAACAATCCAAAACTTGTTTTCCAATTGAACTTTTCCAGTTGCTTGACTCAGGTCGGCGACTCTGGTAATCTTAGTTGATTCTACTGGCGAAAATATGACCCATCTTGAAGCATTTCTTGAACAAACCTGGGACGGGATCCTCTCTCGCGAAACGCAGAGAGTCGGTTCCGTTTTCGACCAATTGACCAAAGAGAATCAAAAAGTGGTGCTCAACCATTTGCACAAAATGGCCGAAGAGGAAGGGTGGCATCCCGAACAGGTGAAATCGGCTCGTTTTGCCCTGGAAGTCCTCGAAGACAAAGGCGGCAGGTAACCATGGATATCCGTGAACTGACCGATGAGATGGATCGCTTTGTCTCAGCCAAGGGCTGGTACCAGCCCGGCACACCTCGCCCTCAAACTCCGCGCAACCTCGCAATATCGCTGAACCTGGAATCAGCCGAGATACTGGAGCATTTTCAATGGCGCGACGAAACCACTGACAGACAGGGATTATCTGAAGAACTGGCAGACGTAGCGCTTTATCTGCTGCAATTGGCCAAAGTTAGTGAAATCGACCTCGAACAGGCCATCTTAAACAAACTCAAGAAAAATTATTCCAGAAGCTGGGATACAGAACCAGAGAACGATGAGGGGATGCAATGATCATCAGCGTTTTTGGAGGTTCCGCACCAAAACCAGGCGAACCCGCCTATGAAGAAGCCCGTCGGCTGGGTTATGAATTGGGCAGCCAGGGTCATTCGCTGCTGACCGGCGGTTATATCGGCGTCATGGAAGCCGTCTCCCTTGGCGGCAAGGAAGCCGGAACCCGCGTCATCGGTGCCACCTGTGCGCAGCTTGAAGACTCTCACTTGTGCCGTGAAGCCAACCCGTACTTGAGCGAAGAGTGGCACTTCGATACTCTTCAAGAACGCCTCTTTGCCCTGGTAGAGAGATGCGACGCCGCCATCGCCATGCCGGGAGGTGTAGGCACAATGGCCGAGATCTCAATCATGTGGAACGAGATCATCATCCAGGCCATCCCGTGCAAGCCGTTAATCCTGTTTGGCTCGGACTGGAAATCGACCTACAGCGAATTCATCGATCGCTTTAACCCCTACATTTCACCCAAAGACCGTGACATTGTCGCTTACGCAGCAGATATCCCCGCTGTCCTTGGAATAATCCGCAATATATCCAATTAATTCAGGAACGAAATCATGGCTAACGAAAAATTGACCACCCGCAGTGAAAATTATTCAGAATGGTACAACCAGCTCATCCAACGCGCCGAGATGGCCGATTATGCTCCCGTTCGCGGCTGCATGGTTGTGCGCCCCTATGGTTGGGCTTTATGGGAAAACATCCAACAATCGCTTGACCGGCGCTTCAAAGCCACCGGTCATGTGAATGCCGCTTTCCCTCTGCTCATCCCGAAATCTTTCCTCGAAAAAGAAAAGGAACACGTTGAAGGTTTCTCCCCGGAACTGGCCGTGGTGACCATTGGCGGCGGCGAACAACTGGAAGAACCGCTGGTGGTGCGCCCCACCTCTGAAACGATCATCGGTTACATGTATTCCAAGTGGATCAAATCTTATCGCGATCTGCCGCTGCTCATCAACCAGTGGGCCAACGTGGTTCGCTGGGAAATGCGTACCCGGTTGTTCCTACGCACACTCGAATTCTACTGGCAGGAAGGTCACACCGCCCATGCTACGCAAAAAGAAGCCGAGGAAGAAACCCAGCGTATGCTTGAGGTTTACACCCGCTTCGCCATGGACGACGCAGCCGTGCCGGTGATCCCGGGGCGCAAGAGTCAGACTGAAAAATTCGCAGGAGCCATCAATTCATTTACCATCGAAGCCATGATGGGAGACACGAAAGCCCTGCAATCCGGCACCTCGCATTACCTCGGTCAGAACTTCGCCAAAGCCTTTGACATCCAGTTCCTGGATGAAAAGA
>CAYWCH010000278.1:0-3664 GCA_964456715.1 uncultured Anaerolinea sp.
GTTATCGTCCTGCATTTTTTTGGGAAGAGACTTCTTGACATGGTCATAGTTCGAACCGGTCAATTTTTCCATGAAGAAATAATCTGAGTCGCACAGATCATGGGCGGTGTCATAGTAGTAGATCTCGGGCACGGGAATCGCCGGGTTCTTCGCAGCCATGCGCATGGTGGCTACTTCGGTGAACATGATGCTCTTTTCGTAGGTCAGAATTTCTGCCCCGGGTGGCGGCGCGATCTTGAGGATGACCTCTCTGCCGTCGGATATCTTCACATTGTAGACGACATTGAACCAGCCTTCTTTCAACTCGGTGACTACGTCGTCTCCTGCAGCAAGAGTCAGCCCATTGAATGAGCGTTTGACCATGGCTTCGATCTGGTCAGGTGTTTTTCGGTTTTTCGTCTTACTTTCCATGCCTTCTCTCCGTTTAAAAAAGATTTTTTTCGTTGCGTATGTCAACGCGACTGCAGCCAATTCCAGGTAGTTCCTGACTTTCTGCAATTTGCTCATGTTTATTCTCTTTCACCAATTTTAGAACTTACCTGTTATAAAGTAGGTAAGTTAAATCCACAATCACAATAATTATATAAATATGTGAAAGAAATATGGGCTAAAAGCAAATTCTCCCTTCCTGTTCAGCCAACTCGGCCACCTGTCTTTGCTTTATCTGTGGTTTGGGTTGCCAGAGTCTCGAATTGGATTGGCTGTTTTCAATCAATTCTGTCGTAATCTTCCTGGATTCTTCCGCCTCCAATTGCAGCATTCTTTCTTGATTGATCATGATATTTATGAGTAGTACTTCTGTCATTTTTTTTCTCCGTTCCTGCAATCGATTGCAAAATGTTGTAAAAAAAATTCACGCTGATTTCCTGATCACCAGTTCAACCGGTGTGATCACATTCGTGATTTCCTGGTTTTGTAGGTAAGTGATCAGGTTCTCTGTCAGGAATTTTCCAGCCAACGGCAGATTCTGCCGGATCGTGGTCAGGGGCAGATTGTTGTATTGGGCGATCGAAAGATCGTCATAACCCACAACCGCGATATCCTCAGGAACGCGCCTGCCGGTCTCTTGAATGGCTGAGATCGCTCCGATGGCCATCAAATCGCTGTTCACAAAAACCGCGTCCAGCCGGGGAGAATTCTCCAGCAGGCGTTTCATTGCTTTAATGCCGGATGAGAAGGAGTAGGTTCCAAATGTGACCAGGTTGGGATTCAACTCACGGCTGCCTTCCGTGAGAGCGTTATGGTATCCCATGAACCGGTTCTGTACTGTGAGTTCTGTTTCAGGGCCGCCCAGGAAAGCGATGGATTTCCTGCCCCTCTTGATCAAGTGTTGGGTTGCCAGATATCCACCGTTAACGTTGTCTCCAGAGACGGAGCAATAGTGGTATCCGGGCAGCGGTAGTCCCCAAACGATGAATGGCGCGTTGATTCTAACAAGCGTTTTGATCACAGCAGGCTTCAGATTCGATGCCAAAAGGATAAAGCCGTCCACCCGGCCGCTATCCAGATATTTTTGCGGCCAATTGGAATCGCCTGGATCTACATGGATGACGAGCAAGTCATATCCCTGACCTCTGAGGCCATTTCCGATACTCCCCAAAATTTCCATGCCAAACAGGTCTTCCGTGGACAGGAATTCGGGGTAATAGGAAGGCGCCACGAACCCGAGAGTATGACTGCTGCGCAGACGCAGATTGCGGCCAAAGGCATTTATGTGGAAGTTCTGTTCCCGGGCAATCGTCTGAATCCGCTCTCTGGTTTCTTCGTTGACCAGGGGGCTGTGGTTCAGTGCACGAGAAACGGTCGATTCAGAAACGTTGGCAAGTTTCGCGATATCGGCGATTGTTTGAGTAGGATCTTTGGCACTCATGAGTATAATCTTTCTTTGCAATCGATTGCATTATAACCTTTCTGTTTAGATTTGTCAATTAGCCAGTTTTCTTATTGGTAAATTCTGTGTCGTATAATATACCTATGCCCACTCAAAAAACCACACGTCGTACCCAGGCCGAACGCACTCGTGCCAGCAAAAAAAAGATCATCCACGCCGCCATGGACCTTTTCGCGCAGCAGGGTTACCGGGGAGCCACTCTTTCAGAAATTGCGAAAGCAGCCAACCTGACCGAACCGGGTTTATTGCACCATTTCCCCAGCAAGAACCACCTGCTCATGGCCGTCCTGGCGGAACGGGACAGGATTGATCACGAGCGTTTTGATGTGTATGATTTCGACGATGACAGGGGTCTATTGGAAGCGGTGAAAGATCTGGTCAAACATAACCAGACGGTGCCGGGTTTGGTCCAGCTTTTCACCACCCTGGCAGCGGAGAGTATCCAGGATCAGCACCCGGGCCATGAATTCTTTAGGAACCGTTATCATTCTGTGCGCAATCAGGTAATGGATGTGATCAAGCTGGGTCAGGAGAAGGGAACAGTCCGGTCGGATATACCGGCAGAAAACCTGGTGGTGATGATCTACGCCATGATGGACGGCTTGCAGGTTCAGTGGTTGTACGATCCGGAGTCCGTCGATATGGCAGGTATTTTTGAACGTTTCATCCACATGGTCCAGGTGAACTAAAAGAAACCCGGCTCCATTGTCGATTGACGGCTCGAGGTATAAAACCATTGCGGTAATGATCTTCACAGTTACCAATCAATCGACAGACGCCTGCCCCGAAAATTCAGGCGCCTGTTTTTGTGCACGCTCTTTGAGAAAGTCACCGGGCAGGATTAGAATTGGGTACTCATTGAAGACCATATTAATGGAGTTTATTGGATGAATTTACTCATTTTCAATTGCGGCAGTTCCTCCCAGGGGTTTAAAGTATTCCAACATATTACCGGTGAAAAAGACAAGGTGATTGCCTACGGCAAGGGCAAAAATGTGGCAACCAAAACCCTGGCCGACTCGATCATCGATTACACGTTCGATGGGAAAACCACATCGAGAGCAGTTCCTTTACCCAGCCATCGCGCGACGGCTGGGATGATCCTTGAGATCCTGGCGCAATCCGGCATAAAGGTGGACGCAATCGGTCATCGTTTTGTTCACGGCGGGACGCTGTTCGACCGTTCAGTTCGGATCAATGATGCGGTAATGAATGACCTGCGCAAATGTTTGCCGTTCGCGCCGATCCACAACCCGAACTCATTCAGTGTGATCGAGGTGTGCCGGGAAAGATTGCCCGGCGTAACTCAATACGCGGTTTTCGACACTGCCTTCCACTCCGGCATGCCTGTGGAATCGCAGCTTTACGCCTTGCCCAGGGAGCTGATCGATCAATTTGGATTCAGGAAATTTGGCTTTCATGGCCTTTCTTACCAGGATGTATCCAGGAAGACGGCTGCTTTTCTTCAAAAGCCGTTGGAATCCCTTAAACTCATCCTCTGCCATCTGGGTACCGGCGGATCCAGTGTCGCGGCAGTCAAGAACGGCAAATCACTCGATACCTCGATGGGGTATTCACCACTGCCCGGTCTGGTTATGTCCACCCGCTGCGGGGACATCGACGCCGAGATCGTGCTGGAAATGGTGCGCCAAGGCAGAACCCCCGACGAGGTCAGCCGCATTCTCAACAACCAATCCGGTTTGATTGGCCTTTCCGGGGTCTCCTCCAACCTGGCTGAAGTGGTCGATGCCGGCGAGAAGGGAAATCAGAATT
>CAYWCH010000279.1:0-3656 GCA_964456715.1 uncultured Anaerolinea sp.
TCGTAAGGTAGCCGAGACGCGAACCGGAGGTGTATTGGGATTCGGCGGCACTTCCGTGGTGGATGAGAGGGAAGAAGCCGCGCTGGCTGAATTGAAGTCCATATTGAATGTAACTGAAATGTAATTTGCTCTTGTTTCTGATATCCGGAGTGCATGCAGACTCCGGATTTTTTATTATTTCATCAACATTGAAGAAATTCACTAATCGTTGGTAATGCTTCAAAAAAGAGATGGAATTCCATAATGTGTGAATTAAAGGAATGAAACTCAACCTGAAAACTAAAAATAATTAAGCAATGCAGAAGTGCACTACTTGTAATATTGGTCTTCAGGATGGTCATGTTGTTACAACAAACGCAGAACGAGTGTTGTTCTGTGTACTGACACGCCCGGAGAGATTTGCGCTACTGTTTTCACTGCTCAAATCCTTGAATTATCTTGGAATTTTTCGTGGATAATTGCGAAAATCGAAATCATTGCATGGATAAGGCGGAAATTGAAGTTACTTACCGGAAATAAGGTAAAATAGGAATACACAAATACACCTTATTTCCGGAGGCAGATATGAGTGACCACGAAAAGGCAAAAGCTCTTGTTTCGCAGATGAGCACTGTCGAAAAAGCGTCTTTGTGCTCAGGGAAAAATTTTTGGTATCTCAAGGGGAATGAGCGCCTTGGGCTACCGGAGATCATGGTCACCGACGGGCCCCATGGATTACGCAAACAGGAAGCAATTGCCGATCACCTTGGTTTGAACAAAAGCGTGCCCGCCGTATGTTTCCCGACCGCGGCAGCCACCGCCTGTTCTTTCGATCGCGAGTTGTTGAAAGAAGTGGGTAAAGCCATGGGAGAGGAATGCCGGCAGGAGGACGTGGCTGTCATTCTTGGTCCCGGCACCAACATCAAACGCTCACCCCTGTGCGGACGAAATTTTGAATATTTCAGCGAAGATCCCATGCTGGCAGGGGAGATGGCATCCGCGCTGATCGATGGCATCCAGAGCCAGAATGTGGGGGTCTCGCTCAAGCATTACGCTGCCAACAACCAGGAAAAAGGGCGAATGACCGCTGAGAGTGTGGTGGATGAGCGAACTTTCCGGGAAATCTACCTGCCGGCATTTGAACGCGCGGTTAAACAGTCCAGCCCCTGGACGGTAATGTGCTCTTACAACCGCCTCTTCGGCGAGTTCGCCAGCCAGTACAAACGCTTGCTCACCGGTATCCTGCGCGAGGAATGGGGTTATAAAGGCCTGGTGGTGTCGGACTGGGGAGCCACGGTGGAGCGCGTCAAGGCGCTTGCCGCCGGTATGGACCTGGAAATGCCCTTTATCGGAGCGATCAACGATAAAAGGATCGTCGAAGCGATCGAGAACGGCACCCTGCCGATGGATGTGCTCGACACCGCAGCCACGCGTGTGACCGAGTTGATCCTCAAATCGCAAAAACGCAAAGCGTTCAAATACAGCGCAGATAAGCATCACGTGCTGGCCCGCAGCGCAGCGGCACAGTCTGCGGTGCTGCTTAAGAACGAAAAGAATATCCTGCCGGGGAATGTAAAACAAAAAGCCGCGGTAATCGGCGCGTTTGCCAAAACCCCGCGCTACCAGGGCACCGGCAGTTCAAAGATCCAGCCCATCAAGGTGGATGGCGCTTTCGATGAGGTGCAGAAACTTGGCTTGAATTTCGATTACGCAGATGGATACCGCATGGACAGTGACCTGGCGGATGTTGCGCTGATCGAGGAAGCCTGCCAGGTTTCGACGGGAAAAGATATTGTTTACATCTTCGCCGGTCTGCCGGATAGTTATGAATCGGAGTCTTTCGACCGCGACAAGATGTCCATGCCAGATGGTCACAACCAGCTCATCGAAGCGGTCTGCAAGGTCAACAAACACGTGGTGGTTGTGCTGCATGGTGGCGCTCCAATCGAGATCCCCTGGGCGGATAAAGTGCAGGGCATCGTCATGATGTATCTGGGCGGTGAAGCCTGCGGCGGCGCCGCAGCCGATTTGCTGCTCGGCAAGGTCAACCCCGGCGGAAAACTGGCTGAATCCTGGCCATTCTTCCTGGCGGATAACCCGTCTCACGATTTCTTCCCCGGGTTTCCGAAATCGGTCGAATACCGCGAAGCTCTATTCGTGGGTTACCGCTATTACGACAAGGCAAAGAAAGCCGTCCGGTTCCCCTTTGGGCACGGCCTGTCGTACACCAGCTTTGATTACAAGAACCTGAAGATCTCAGCCAAGAAAATCAAAGACACCGATAACCTGACCGTGACCTGCCAGGTGAAAAACACCGGCAAGGTGGCCGGCAGCGAAGTTGTTCAGCTTTATGTGGCCTGCAAGAACTCGAAGATCATTCGTGCCGAACAGGAATTGAAGGGGTTTGAGAAAGTCAGCCTTGAACCGGGTGAGAGCAAAGAAGTCAGCTTCACGTTGTCGAAACGTGATTTTGCTTATTACAACACCGCCAATTCCATCTGGCACGTCGAAAGCGGAGATTATGAGATCCGGGTTGGTGCGTCTTCGCGCGACATCCAGTTGACCGGCGCCGTCAACGTCCAGAGCACGGTCGATGCACCGTTGCCCGACCTGCACAGCGAATTGCCCTGCTACTATGATCTGAGCAACGGGATCCGGGTTTCAGACGTCGAGTTTACCGGCCTGATCGGGCGTCCGTTACCCGCGCGCGACCGGGCGAAGGGTTCACCGCACACCGTCTGTTCAACCTTTGCCGATATTCAAGACAAGTGGCTCGGCCGCAAGCTGCTCGAAATAATGCGCAAGAATATCGACAAGATGGGTGAGGAGAACGCAGATATCAAGTTAATGGCCGAGAAGATGATTATGGACATGCCCCTGCGTGCGTTGTGCCTGATGGCCGCCGACAGCGGTCTGACCCTGGAAAAGATCGAGGGCATCGTGGCTCTCCTCAATGGTCAGGTGATCAAAGGGTTACGTTCCTTTACGAAAAAGTAAACAACGAGATATCGAAAAGCCGCAAACCAGATATGGTTTGCGGCTTTTTTGATGAAGGGAAACTAGAGCGAACGTAAAAATGCGATACTATTTTGCGCTGCAGTGAAGGCATCGGGTTTGGGGAGGAACTCGCCCGAAACCCAGCCGTCATAGCCGGTGGTTTGAAGCGCTTTCAGAACTGATGGAAAATCGATGTGCCCCGCGCCGGGATACCAGCGGTTGGAATCAGCCACATGAAAGTGGAAGATGCGGGTTCCGCAGCGGCGGATGGATTCCTCGATACTGGCTTCTTCGATGTTCATGTGGAAGGTATCCAGCAACAAACCAAAATTGGGCGCACCAACCTTCCCGATCAGATCCATGCCCTGATTGACGTTATTGACCAGGGTGGTTTCGTAACGATTGATCGGTTCCAGTGCCAACCTGACGCCCGAGGGTGATGCTGCCTGGCTGCATTCCTGCAGCGCCTCGCACAGCCAGGCCTCGGCCTGTGATTGGTCCACGCCGGGTTTGACCAGACCGCGGATGAGGCCGATGATGATGACCGCGTTGAAGCGCGCGGCCACCGGCACATGGCTTTTGATCCGTTCGATTGCCTTGCACCGTATAGCTGGGTCGGGATCTGTGAAAGACAAACCTTCCTCTCCCCAGGCCTGACCGGTGCCGATGGCGGGAACGCT
>CAYWCH010000280.1:0-3597 GCA_964456715.1 uncultured Anaerolinea sp.
GATCCAACAGTTACCCAAATTGGATCGTCCGACCTTCGGCCTGTTGCTGGTGGTCATCAGCTTTTTGGGCCTGGCGCTGATGATCTTCATTAACTTCATCAAACCGGCAAAAAAAACCAATAAACCGGTCGAACCCGAACCGGCCGCAGAACCTGAAGTGAAATCAAAGAAGGGAACGCCCAAACTGGCTCCAAAGGAACCGGCAAAAGCGACCGGCAAACCCGCCGGGGGGAAACCCGCTGCCAGCCTCTGGTACAACCAAAAAGCAGGCCGGGAAAACCACCCCCGATTCAGGGCCGCTCAGCCTTAATATCCCGGTCAAAACGTCCAGAAAGACGACCAAAAAATTAAGTAATCGCCCTGGTTAGATAACCAGGGCGAATTTCATTTTCCTCAAATCGAAAAATCCTCCCCCTGCCACACCCCGTGGTCCGGAGCGTGGATCTTTTGCGGTTCGCGGTGACCGCCACTGCCCGGCTTTGCCTTGAACTCGGGCAGGCGCAGCCTAAGCGCGGTTTCGAGGGTGTCCAGCCGTTTCATCAGCGCAGCCACCGATTCACCGATGGCATCGGGCATGCGGCCGTGTTCCAGGTCTGGGTGCCCCTCCACCGAATGACTGCGCACCACCACCTGCCCCGGTACCCCCACCACCACCGATTCGGGCGGCACCGATTTGACAACGACCGCGTTGGCGCCGATGCGGCTGTTGGCGCCAATGACGATGTTGCCCAGCACCTTGGCGCCCGCGCCGACCACCACACCGTCTTCCAGGGTGGGGTGACGCTTGCCTTTTTCGAGGCTCACGCCGCCCAGGGTGACGCCGTGGTACAGGGTCACGTTCGCGCCAATCTCAGCGGTCTCGCCGATGACAACCCCCATGCCGTGGTCGATGAAGAATCCGGGGCCGATCGTGGCGCCGGGATGGATCTCGATGCCCGTGAAGAATCGGGTGATATGCGAGAACCACCTGGCCAGGGTTTTAACGTGGTGGGTCCAGTACCAGTGTTCGATGCGGTGCGCCCACACGGCGTGGACCCCGGGGTAAGCCAGCAGGATCTCGATCACCGACCGCGCAGCCGGGTCGCGCTCAAAGGCAGCGTGGATATCGTTACGAACAGTTTGGAAAATAGTCATCATTCCTCCAAATCTCCCAATGCAGCTCAGTCAGCCAGGTCGGCAAAAAGCGGCGTGCTGAGGTAACGTTCGCCGAAATCCGGAATGATGACCACGATCAGTTTGCCTTTGTTTTCAGGGCGGCTGCCCACTTTGATCGCTGCCCAGGTGGCCGCGCCGGCAGAAATCCCCACCAGCAAGCCTTCCTGGCTGGCCATGGCGCGGGAAGTCTGCATGGCATCCTCACCTGTGACGCGGATGACCTCGTCGTAGATTTTTGTGTTGAGCACATCCGGCACGAATCCGGCGCCAAGCCCCTGGATGGGGTGCGGCCCCTTGACGCCGCCTGAAAGCACCGGTGAGGCATCCGGTTCGACGGCGATCATTTTGACAGAGGGTTTTCGGCTCTTCAGCACCTCACCCACACCGGTGATGGTGCCGCCGGTTCCCACCCCCGCCACAACAAAATCCACCCTGCCTTCGGTATCGTGCCAGATCTCCTCGGCGGTGGTTTTGCGGTGGATCTCAGGGTTGGCCGGGTTCGTAAACTGCTGCGGGATGAAATACTTCTTGTCGGTGGCGGCGATCTCCTCCGCTCTGCGGATCGCGCCCGGCATATCCTCAGCCCCGGGGGTGAGGATCAGTTCGGCGCCGTAGGCGCGCAGCAGCATGCGGCGTTCCTTACTCATCGTTTCGGGCATCACCAGGGTGAGCGTGTAGCCGCGCGCAGCCGCAGCGAATGCCAACCCGATACCTGTATTGCCGCTGGTCGGCTCGATGATGTGCGAATCCTTGTTAAGCAACCCGGCTTTCTCGGCGGCTTCGATCATGGCGACACCAATACGGTCCTTCACCGAGTGGGAGGGATTGAAATATTCGAGTTTGGCAGCGATCTCAGCCTGGCTGCCTGCGGCAATGCGGTTCAATTTGACAAGTGGAGTATTACCCACCAATTCTGTGACATTGTTTGCAATTTTCATTGTTTCACCTTGTTAAAATTAAAACGATCAACTTAAACCAAAAGCGGCTTCGACACGCTGGCACAAAAATGTGCGGGGATGTCTTCCGCCGCCCGAAAAGTTGATCGCGAAGGGTCTCTTCTATCACTCAGGCGGTGGTCAGATCATGCCCCGCCCCATACACAAGCAAAGAAAGGTCATTCAATCTCCAAATTAGATAAATCTTGTCAGTATTATAACAAAGCCGTGGTTAAAGTCAAGCATGAATCTCAAATCCGGCCGCAACCTTCGATGTTTTACTGCGTATATGAAGTATCAAAATGAGAAACATGCGAGGTATCCATGAATAAAAGTCAAAGAACAACTCTGGCATTGGGCGTGGTCCTGGTTTTGGCTGGCGCGCTTTTCATTGCCGCAAATTTTATCCAACCCCTGAATGCAATCTTGCAACAATTTAGTAGTTGGCCGATGATCATCGAGGCGGTAGCCCTGGGTCTGCTTCTGCTTGGATTATTGATCGGCGAACCGGGCATGGCCATCCCTGCCGTCATCGTCGCCGGTATCGGCGGCATCCTCTGGTGGCAGAACCTGACCGGTCATTGGGAATCGTGGGCCTATTTGTGGACCCTGATCCCCGGTTTCTCCGGTCTCGGAATTCTACTGGCACGGTTGGTGGGTGGCGGTGAAAAGTACAACCTGTGGTCGGCCTTGAACACTATTGGCACCAGTCTCATCATGTTTGTCATTTTTGCCGGTTTCTTCGGCGGATTGAACTTTTTCCTTGGAAAATATTGGCCGGTAGCCCTGATCGTCGCCGGTTTATTGCTTGGGCTGCGTTCATTAATTAGAAATCGTTCTTAAGAGAGGAATAAGAAAATGAAAAGATCGAGTGTTTTTTGGGGTAGTGTCATTGTTTTGCTGGGTGCGATTTTACTTGCCAGCAACCTGAACGTGTTCCAGGTGAATGTTTGGAAATTCTTCTGGCCGGCGCTGATCGTTTTGGCCGGAGTCTGGTTCCTGATGAGATCCTCATTCAAGGATCAACCGGTTGAAACCGTTGCCTACAACATTCCGTTGGAAGGCGCGACCGATGCCGAGATCGAATTCAACCACGGCGCCGGCCGCCTCGAGGTGAATGCCTCGGCGCAGCCTTCTGACCTGCTCAGCGGCACCTTCGTCGGCGGCGTCACGGCTGACGTCAACCGCCCGGGCAGCACGGCGAAAGTTTCCCTTCACACCCCCACCGACCACGTGTTTGATGGTCCCTGGTTCGGTGGTCACGGTCTGGAATGGAAGGTCGGCATTAACCCCTCCGTTCCGGTCAAGCTGCATTTTCATACCGGCGCCAGTGAATCCATTTTCGATCTGAGCGGGTTGAAGGCGACCGAGGTTGTGCTCGAAACCGGAGCCAGCTCCTCCACCATCACCCTGCCCGCCAATGCCGGTTTCACCAAGGCAAAGGTTGAATCTGGTGCTGCATCGATCAAGATCACCATTCCCCAGGGTGTGGCAGCCAATATTCATG
>CAYWCH010000281.1:0-3592 GCA_964456715.1 uncultured Anaerolinea sp.
TTGGTTAGGGCACCCTCTTCGCAAAAACCGCTCGGGGTGTACAAATTCGAGCCCCTTCGCGCTCACTTTTGTTTTAACCAGCAAATCCACTTGCCAATCTTTACCTACATTGGTTAGGGCACCCTCTTCGCAAAAACCGCTCGGGGTGTACAAATTCGAGCCCCAAAGTCGATTCATGGAAAAAACGTAGTGTTTAAATTATCTGTGTGCGTTCAGTTAGAAATCCGTTTGAAACAGGTAATTCAGCTCGATTATTGCTTGTAATCAAACAGGTTTCTTTGTATTATTATGGTAAATACCAACAAAGAATCATTTTTCCTTGGGTAAGGATTGGGTTTTAATAGCTTCGAATTGAATTTCCATTATCATGAATGCCTGATAAAAAGGTGAAAATTACTATCTAAATAATTACACCCCTTTATTTGTTGGAAAACCCTAAAGACTGATCATATGTTTCTTAACATTTATGAGGAATTCCATGTCTGATCAAGTCAAGAAGCTAAAGGGGGCTTTTAACTGGAAACGTTTTTTATCGGTATTTACCTTATGCATAATCCTGATCATTATTGCAGGAATATCACTAAAAAGTTGTCGGACGAAACAAACCCCAATTCCAAAAACGGACATCCAATCGATTACTGTCGTTATTGACAATAACTATCCGCCATACTCATTTCATGATGCCAACGGACAGTTGGTTGGCATCAGTATAGACCAATGGGAATTATGGGAGAAGAAAACGGGCGTCAGTGTAAAAATTGTTGGCATGAATTGGTCAGGGGCGTTAACGGCCATGCAAAACGGTCAATTCGATGTGATCGACACGATTTTCTACAATGAATCGCGGGAAGACCTCTTCGATTTCACACCGTCTTACGCGACGATCGACGTCCCCATTTACTTCAGCAATGAAATTTCCGGAATCACGGATGCGTCCACAGTGCGAGGTTTTACCATAGCAGTGAAAGCGGGCGATGTCGTGATCGATGTACTTCAGGAAGCGGGAACACAAAATCTGGCTTACTACGATAATTATCGGGATATTGTCAAAGCCGCATCCGATCACGAAGTAACAGTATTCGCTATTGATAAACCTCCTGCCGATTATTTCCTCAATCTATATAAAATCCAGGGTAATTTCAATTCAACTCAACCACTTTACAGCGGACAGTTTCACAGGGCCGTGAAAGATGGGAATGACGAACTTTTAAATTTGATTAATGCGGGGTTTGAAAATATCTCAGAAGCAGAGTACGCCTCGATCGATCAGAAATATTTTGGTACAGCGGTACGTGATTTTACCTTTTTAAAGTACAGCATTTATATCATTGCTGCAGTTATGGGTGTGAGCTTGTTTCTTGGGCTGTGGAATAGGACTCTTCGCTCAACCGTCAACAAGAAGACCAAAATCCTGCAGGAGAGCGAAAACCGATACAGGGGATTGTTCGAAGATTCTCCCATATCTCTGTGGGAAGAGGATCTATCTGAGGCTATTGAATATATGGCAATGCTCCGCCAATAGAACGGAGACGATCTTAAAACCTACCTGATCGAGCATCCCGGCGAGATTGATCGTTGCTTTGAAAAGATACACGTGCTCGATGTGAACAAAGCAACACTGGAATTGTTCAAAGCGGAAAGCAAAGCGCAATTGCTCGGGAACCTTGGCTCGATCATGAAGGGTTCGTCAAATGAAGTGCTGGCTGATGATTTGGTGCATATCGCGGACCGGGTGGCAGTTTTTACCTGGGAAGGAGTAAATACCACTTTTTCGGGTGGCAAGATCGCAGCACGTATCCGTTGGGTGGCTGAACCCGGTCATGAAGAGCGTATGGATAGGGTGATTCTTTCGTTGGTGGATATGACGGCGGTAAAGGCGGCTGAGGATGAAGTGAACCTTGTAAATGACCGCCTGGATATGGCAGTCTCGGCTGCCAATCTTGGTGTATTTGATTATGATGTTGTCAGTGGTGATTTGATTTTTGACGACCGCATGTTTGAACTATATTCAAAGAAACGCGATTCATTTTTGCCGAGTTATGAAAATTGGATGGCTTGTTTGGTACCGGCAGATAGGAAAAAAACCGATCGACTTCTCAAGCAGGTCTTAAATGGAGAAAAGGATTACGAGACCGTTTTTCGGGTTCACAGCCCGGGTGGTGGGTTACGATACATAAAGGCATTTGGTCAGGTTGTGAAGGGGAAAGACAATCTTCCAAAAAAAGTTATCGGTATTAATTTTGACATTTCAGAGATCATGGAAACCGAAAGAGTGAGAACAAAGATAAGTGAAACTCAATGGAAGATCGCTCATGCCGAAAGACCTGATGATATTTTTAAGATTGTAGCAAATGGCGTTTTTTCATTATTAGATAACTCGATTGTTTGGGTTACCAGTGTTGATGATGAAAACCAAACCATCCGGGTAAAGAAGGTTATGCTTGATCAGAAGCTCCGGAACAAGTTGGATAAAATCAGTGGATTTAATGCAGAGGAGGCGGTTTTTAAATTATCAGATATCCCGGATGATGATCTTTCGCTCTTCCGTTCCGGCAGGTTCGAACGTTACCAACATGGCTTGCAACAACTGGGAACATGGAAGATCCCGGATGATATTCGTATAGAGATCGAAGACAAACTTAACTATAGGTTCATCTATAAAATAGGTTTTGTTTTTGAAGGCAAGCACCTGGGTGGCCTTTCAGTGCTCAGCCAACGCGATCTGGCGGACAAAGCAGGCAGTGTGGAAACGGTGATCAATCTGGCGACTCTCGCTTTGAAAAGGATGACTTCGGAACGCGCGTTGCAGAAAAGTGAAACTCAATTCCGCAGCCTCTTTGAACAAAGTCCGATCGGAATTCTCACCTCCAATATTGATATGGTCTATTCATCAGCCAATGCAGCTTTTTGTAAAATGGTTGGATATTCTGAGAAGGAGTTATGCCAAATCTCCTTCCGTGAAATAACTCACCCTGACGACCTTTCTGAGAGCGTTAAGATGATGAAGAAACTCTCTTCTGGAGAGATCGGGTGGTTTTCAATAGAAAAACGTTATATTAAAAAAGATAAATCTGTTATGTGGGCGAAGACGATCGTCAAACCGATTCACGATGAAATGCAAAGGGTGGTCTCTTATTTGATCATGGTTGAAGATATCACGGAACGGAAACTTAATGAAGCTTTGTTGGCTGAAGAGCGCCAGAAAATTAAGGCTCTCATGGAAACCGTGCCTGATTCGGTTTACTTCAAAGATTTAAATAATCGCTTCACCAGCGCTAATCAAGCTACTTTAAGAAAATTTGGATTGTCCGATCCAAACGCGATTGTGGGGAAGTCAGATCATGATTTCTTTGATGATGAAATATCAGCGATCACAGATAATGAAGAGCAGGAGATCATTCGAACCGGTCAGCCCATCATCGGCATCGAGGAGATGGAAATCAGTCCCGATAAGCCGGCGAAGTGGATTTCAAAAACCAAAATGCCACTGTACGACGAGAAGGGCAACATAACCGGAACCTTTGGGGTGATCCGCGATATTACTGAGCGGAAACAACAGGAGGATGAGATCCGTCAACTGAATGCAAACCTT
>CAYWCH010000282.1:0-3590 GCA_964456715.1 uncultured Anaerolinea sp.
CAAAACGGGGTAAAGCCGTCATCAGATCATAAAGTTGTGATTTGCCGGGTTCGGAGTCCGCCTGAGCCTTCTCATCCACAACAGTCTCAGGTTCGGGGCCAAACACGTATTTCTTAACCGTCGTGATCACCTCTTCCACGTTCAAGGGTTTGGAAAGGTAATCATTCATACCGGCCTGGATGCATTTATCGCGGTCACCTGACATCACGTGCGCCGTCATGGCCACAATGGGGACTTTGCTCACATCTCCCGGTAGTTTCCGGATCATTTTGGTCGCTTCAAACCCATCCACATCCGGCATTTGCACATCCATTAACACGAGGCGGTATTCTTTCTTTTGTACAGCCTCGAATGCCTGTCTGCCTGTTTCAACCACATCCACGGCATAACCCACTTTTTGCAGCAGACGCAGAGCCAGTTTCTGGTTGATCTCATTGTCTTCAGCCAGCAGGATGCAATTCGAATCCCGTTCCGATTCTGCCAGGGCATGGCGGGTGATGATCGAGCCGGTCGGTTGGGGCTGCGGCAATCTCTCTTGACCCATCACCGCCAGGATCGTATTGAACAACTCCTTTTGCCTGATCGGCTTCAGCAGGTAGGCCGAGCAGCCCATTGTGTCCAACCGTGAGGCATCCCCACCGTATCCCATTGATGTCAGGATGATCACTTTGGTCTTGGTCAGATCCCGGTCAAGCTTGATCTCACGCAAAACCTGTTCCCCACTCATATCCGGCATTTGCATATCCAGCAATACAAGTTGGTAGGGTTTGCCCTTTGAAAATGCCTGCCTTAATTCATGCATCGCCTCTGAACCGGAGGATACTTCAGAAACTACACAACCAAAACCTGTTACGATCTTCCCAATGATCAGACGGTTCGTCTTGTTATCGTCCACCACCAGCACCGGTATGTTCTTGATATTGGTTGGGATCACCAAAGGTCTTGTCCCTTCCACGGTCGCTTTGCCTCCAACCATGGTGAACCAGAAGGTGCTTCCCTTACCCGGTTCGCTTTGGACGCCAATCTCGCCGCTCATCAGTTTGACCAGTTGAGCTGAAATAGCCAAACCCAAGCCGGTGCCGCTGAATCGCCGCGTGGTGGAACCATCCATCTGAATAAACCGCTCAAAGACGTGTTTTTGGTCGTTGTGAGAAATCCCAACACCGGTATCCGACACGCTGAAAAGCAATTGCACCTTGTTCTCGCTGATATTATCGACCACCGCGCGAATAACGATCTCACCCTTTTCAGTGAACTTGATGGCGTTGCCTACAAGATTCACCAATACCTGACGAAGGCGGTTGGCGTCTCCCTTGATGCGCGCCGGCACGTCGCGATTGACCATGCAGACCATTTCCAATCCCTTGGTCTCGGCCCTAGCCGCCAACGATCTGGCAACGCCTTCCACCAGCGAGCGGACATCAAAATCAAGCCTTTCAAGGGTCATCTGACCGGCTTCGATCTTAGCAAAATCAAGCACCTCGTTGATCAGGCTGAGGAGAGCATCCGCGCTTTCTTTCGCGGTGTTTAGATAATCTCTTTGCTCCACGGTCATCGGCGTGTCTTTCAAAAGCTCGATCATGCCAATGATCCCGTTCATGGGGGTGCGGATCTCATGGCTCATATTGGCCAGGAAATCGCTCTTAGACCTATCCGCGGTTTCCGCTGTCCGCTTGGCCTGCATCAGATCGGTGATATTGTGATAGATGCAAAAGATACCGACGGTTCTTTCCCTCACAAAAACGGGGCCGCCGGCAATTTCAACCTCCACTACCTGGCCGTCTTTACGGTAGCGCACGCCATAACCGTGGATGGTATTCCCTTCTTTGGCACTTTTGGTAAAGTCGGCGGCTTCCCCGGGATCCTTTGGAGAGATCAACTCGTCCAGGTTTTTTCCGATCGCTTCTTCGGCTGAGAATCCGAATAATTTTTCAAAGGCCGGGTTGCACGAAACAATCTTCTCTTCCATGTCGAGGGTGACGATCGCCACCGGACTAAATTCCAGCAGCGATTCGTAGTACTGTCGTTGATCGACAATGGTCCTTTCACTTTCTTTTTCACGGGTGGTATCCCGTAAAGCGAAAAGGATCTTGATCTCATCATCTTCAGTTTTTACTTCAGTACAGGTTAACCAAAAAACGGCATCGATTCCCTTGATCCAGCATTCTCCGGCAGGGATCTTACTGGCGGAAAACTCTTTAACAGGTTCTTCAAGGAATGAATTGATTTCTTTGCCGAGCAGATCAACATAGGTGGATTTAAGTCGATCGACCGCTGTCTTGTTGGATCGCTGAATGATCCCATTCGAATCGACCAGGATCAGCAGGTCAGACACGGAATCAAACATCATCTCCCACTCGCGTTTGGCTCGGAGAATTGCTGCTTCGATTGAAGTTGTAGGATCGGTACCCGCCACAGTTCACCTCAGAAATAAACACAGAGCTAACTTTTATTATATAGTGTTCGGACTGATTTTGCACGTCCAGACTAATTTATTGATAATTATTGTCAATTTCAGACAATATGTGATGGGTTATAATCTTCAAAACATGGTCAATTCTGACAGGTTTGCGTGAATGTTGTTGTAAACTCAGGAAGAAATGGAAATTTTTGGTATTGGTCCCCTTGAATTGGTACTGATCCTCCTTCTGGCATTGGTGATCCTTGGCCCGAAGGAAATGATCAATATGTCCAAGAAAGCAGCCGCCTGGCTGCGAAAGTTCCGCCAATCAGACACCTGGAAAACAACCAAAGAAGTCATGGAAATTCCAAACAAGGTCATGGAAGAAACTGGACTGGATAAAGAGATCCGTGAACTGAACACGCTGACGCAAAAAACCATCTCCACGTCAATTTGGAACGGAGAGTCGCTCGCAGCTTCAAAAAAACCTGCTGTTAACACCCCTCCATCTGACCAGAATCCTGAACCTGCAGACCAGAAAAAACCAGACTCTCCTTCGGAAGGAGGCGAGAATGCCGCCTGAAGAAGAAAAACAACTCACCCTTCTTGAACACATCGAGGAATTGCGCCGCCGTTTGCTGGTGGCACTTGTAGCGCTGGCAATCGGTGTGATCGCGAGTTTCTTCTTCAGCCAAAGGGTGGTTGAGTATCTGGCCGTTCCCATTGGCGGGCTGGCGAACCTTCAATCGATCGAAATCACCGAAAATGTCGGCGTCTACATGAAAGTGTCCCTTCTATGTGGCGTTATCCTGGCATTTCCCGTGATCATTTATGAACTGTTGATGTTTATTCTGCCAGGATTGAGACCAAACGAAAAGCGCGCGGTGATCGGCGCCATTCCACTGGTGACGGTCTTCTTTCTGGGCGGAGTAGCATTCTCATATTTTGTCATGCTTCCTTCAGCCTTGCCTTTTCTGACCGAATTCCTTGGCGTGGAAACGAACCCGCGTCTTTCCAGTTATATCAATTTCGTGAATAACCTGATCTTCTGGGTGGGGGTCAGTTTTGAACTTCCCCTGCTGATTTACCTACTGGCTCGTTTTGGCGCGGTGACACCGCGGAATTTGTTAAAATTCTGGCGTCAAGCCGTTGTGGTGATCGCCATCATCTCCGCGGCAATCACCCCCAC
>CAYWCH010000283.1:0-3565 GCA_964456715.1 uncultured Anaerolinea sp.
ATTTGAAAAAATGAAGATCGACTCACTCCCCGGCCAAAAATATTATGAAAAGCTGATCACCGTTCCGTTCGCCAACCATCGTCTGCTTGCCAAATACGATCTGCTCATCTACACACCCGATAACCGCGCATTGATCTTTGATTGGAAAACATCGCAGCGTGAACCACAGCGCAAATGGATGGTGGGGCGTATGCAAACCCTGGTTTATCCGCTTGTGCTGGCATTGAAGAAGGAAGCTCCCCTGGTCAAGCCTGCGGACATCGAAATGACATACTGGTATCCGGCATTTCCTTTATCCTCAATAAAATATGCTTATTCCACAGAACAATTCGAGACTGATCGTGAAAAGATCACCGGGTTGATCTCCGAGATCGAATCCCTCGATCCTGACCGGTTCGAAATGACCAATAATGTAAAACGCTGCGAGTTTTGCCGTTACCGTTCATTATGCGTACGCGGTCAAAAGGCCGGCGATTTTCGCACCCGCGAAGAGGATGAGGAATCGTCCTCTCCCTTTGACATCGATTTCGACGAGTTGGCAACCGGGGAATGAGAAAATAATGAAAAGGTTGTTCACTCCTGAATGGGTGTTCCCGCCACCGGTTGAGATCCCTGAGGATCTGCGCCGTGAGATCGGCGGTTCGGACCTCTTTCTTCAAATGCTTGTCCGCCGCGGACTGACCGATCCGCAGGTTGCACGTGCCTTCCTCGATCCAAAATTCTATCATCCCTGTCCTGCTGACCAACTCCCAGGCATCGAACTGGCCATCCCGCGCATCCTCCGCGCCATCCAGAGTCACGAGCGCATCGGCATTTGGGGTGATTTTGACGTCGATGGTCAAACCTCAACCGCTGTGCTGCTTTCCGGGTTGCGCCGGCTTGGCTGCGACGTGGTTTATCACGTCCCCGTGCGTGGGCCAGAATCTCATGGGATTTCGATTCCTTACCTGGAGAAATTCCTGCAGACCGGTGTGAAACTGCTCATCACCTGTGACACGGGAATCTCTGCCAACGACGCCATCGAATATGCCAGTTCACATGGCGTGGAGGTGATCGTCACCGATCATCATACCCTTCCCGAAATCCTTCCCAGCGCTCTTGCCTTGATCGATCCTCAATTTCTCCCGGAGGATCATCCGTTGGGCACACTCTCCGGTGTCGGCGTAGCCTACAAGTTACTTGAAGCAATCTACGCTTCACTGGGCAAATCCGGTGAGGAGGAATCTCTGCTTGACCTCGTCGCACTCGGACTGATCGCCGATATTGCCATCCTCACCGCAGACGCGCGTTACCTGGTGCAGCGCGGTTTACAGCAGATCCGCTCCACGCCGCGCCCAAGCCTGGCTGCGATCTTCAAGGAAAACCAGGTATCAGCAGAGAACGTGGACGAAACGGTCGTCTCATTCGTGGTTGCCCCGCGTCTGAACGCCGTCGGCCGCCTGGGTGACGCCAATCCGATCGTGGAGTTTTTGATCACCGATGATCCGATACTGGCTGCCACCACCTGTAACCAGATCGAAGGGCTCAATTCCAAACGCAAGATCCTATCCGATCAGGTCTTCAAGAGCGCGCAAGCCATGATCGATGTAGAACCCCGCCTGCTTGAAAAACCCCTGCTCTTCCTCGGCCACCCGGAATGGCCGTCCGGCGTGGTGGGTATTGTTGCCAGCCGATTGGTGAATCTCTATCACCGGCCTGCCATCCTCTTCAACACCTCAGACCCCCAGGTGGCGCGCGGTTCAGCACGCTCAGTGGATGGCATCAACATAACGGCTGCCATATCAGCACATAAGGACCTCTTATCCACTTTTGGCGGTCATCCAATGGCAGCCGGGCTTTCCGTATCAACTGCAAATTTCGATACACTCAAATACGCGCTCATGCAAACCATTGAAGAGATGGCCAGAGCATCCGATTATCATCCCACCGTGGAAATTGATTCTCATGTGAACCTGACAGAGATCGACATCCAATTGATAGATGAATTACAGCGTTTCGCTCCTTTTGGCCCCGGCAACCCGCCCATACTCTTCAGCGCATCCGATCTGGAAATCGAATCGATCACTCCATTGGGTAGATCAAAGGAACATGAGTCTCTGATCCTTAACGACGCCGACAGTATTCCATACAAAGTGGTTTGGTGGCAATCCTCCGAGATGCCTCACCCCTCCTCTCGCTTTGATCTGGCTTTCAGTGCGTTCATTTCCACCTACAAGGGCAAAACCAAGCTCCAGCTTGAATGGCAGGAATATCGCGAGTGTGAATCAGAAACAGCAACCAAAAAACCAAGCGGTGCAACCGCCATTCAATCGGTTGATCTGCGAGCTTCATTAATACCAGGCAATGAGCTGCACAAGATTGCATCAGAACCAGATCTCCTCATCTTTTCCGAGGGGGATTCCGCCTGCCCATTAGCTTGCACTGATCGAGATCATCTTCAACCTGCAACCAATCTGGCAATCTGGTCGATTCCGCCCTCTTTAAGCATCTTGCAGAGAGTCATCCTTGAAACGAAACCGCAGAAGATTTTTTGGTTTTCCATAGAAACAAAAGAGGAAAACCTATCAATCCTCCTCAAACGGATTGGGAGTTACTTGAAAGTCAATTCCGGTGGCTTGTATAAATATTCTGAACTCGCTTCCCGTTTCGCCACAACAACGGCGATCATCCACACGATCGCCGGTTGGTACGCTGCCCGCGGGGATATCACGTTGACTTCCAATGACGAAGATGATTTTTCCTGGACGCTCGTTTCCCATCCCGCGGATCATCAGCAGGTGGTTGAATTGCAGAACCAGATCCAAACACTGCATAATGAAGTGATTGCCTTCCGTGATTACTACCGAAAGAGTGCCGCACCCTCTTCCTTTCTCGCCGAAGAGGCTAAACATTCCCGAAAATCGCACACCTGAGTGTGTTATACTCATCGCTCTTACCGAACGGATGCGTAAATAATGTTCTTACCCACCACTCGAACCGAACTTGATGCTCTTGCCTGGCCCAACCTGGACGTGATCCTGGTCAGCGGGGATTCATACATCGACAGCCCTTATTCCGGCATTGCTGTTATCGGAAATGTACTCGCCAAGGCTGGATTTCGCGTGGGTGTCATCGCGCAGCCATCTCTTGATAATCCAGAAGACATCACCCGCTTGGGAGAACCGCGTCTATTCTGGGGTGTCAGCTCCGGCACGGTGGACTCGATGGTCGCCAACTACACTGCCACCCTACGCAAGCGCCGATCCGACGATTTCACCCCCGGTGGTGTCAACGACCGCCGTCCTGACCGGGCAGTGATTGCCTATACGAATCTGATTCGCCGCCACTTCAAGAACACGGTTCCCATCGTTCTTGGCGGTATCGAAGCCAGTCTGCGCCGTATCACCCATTACGACTATTGGACGGATAAACTCCGCGCCCCCATCCTTTTCGACTCCAAGGCCGATTATGTTGTTGAGACCAATGTTCCTTTTGCCCCCTTTGAGTTTTATCAAGATCGCAAAATCGTGGGCGTCGATGTTGAAATCGTCAATAGAGTTGCCAAAAAACTAGATAAAACCATCCA
>CAYWCH010000284.1:0-695 GCA_964456715.1 uncultured Anaerolinea sp.
TAAGAAGCAAAGACATATTATATCCACTGACAATGTATTCGAGGTGGGTGTTCGCAGCCCCCGTCTTACCCTCATAGATAGCCACCCCATACCCTGATAGCATCGAGGTGCCCGGGGCCTGTTCCTTTCCTTGCCTTCATGGGGTTAAAGTTTTGCTGTTCGGCGCGCTGCCGTCAATTCAATCCATTCTGTCACATATCGTCCATGTCCTGTACAATAGTGAAAAATACAGTATGACGGGGTGTAGCTCTGTGGCGAAGCAATGTCTGTTCTGTGGTCGCTATTTCATTCCTGATATCCGGGTCGGACAAAGACAGAAGGCCTGTTCCCGGGTTGAATGCAAAAAGGCAAGAAAGAAGTCAGCCCAGGCAAAGTGGGTAGAGAAAAACCCGGGGTACTTCAGGGGCCGCTACCCCTACGTGAAGGCATGGAGGAAGCGGATGATACAAGACAAGATACCTCCGAGAAAGCCATACATGGAGCTTGTGATCCGCATACCGGCGAAGAAGAAATACATGATACAAGACGAGATAATCGTGAAGAGGGTTGATGCCAGGACGTTTGCGGCCCATGGATACGGGTAGGAGGTGATACAGGACAAGATAGACGGGTGAGACGCCCCTTTTCTATACTATCATCATCACAAAGAGGAGATGATTCCATGGATCAGTCCCGGGTAAGCCAGGTCAGACATC
>CAYWCH010000284.1:705-3562 GCA_964456715.1 uncultured Anaerolinea sp.
TAGAGCGTTTGACCATCCGCCAGATCAGCCGTCTTCTGAAGATGTGTACGAAAACTGTCTCCCGTATCATTAAAGGAGAGAAGAAGAAACATCGAACACCGCCGCCTGCCCCCTATGACCCGTTCATGCGGCTCATTGCAGAATGGTACAACCGGTATCCCTCCCTTATGGCGTTCCAGATCTTTGAAAGGCTCAAATCCTACGGATATGCCGGGAGTTACCGCAGTATATGCCGGGCAACGGAAAAGTACCGGAAGAAGCGCCAAAAGGTCTACCACGAGCTTACGTTCCTGCCCGGAGAAGAGGCGCAGGTGGACTGGATGGAGGCAAAGCTGCCCTTCGGCAGGGTCTATGGATTTGTCTACATCCTCGCATTCTCCCGGTACCTCTTTGTGAAGTTCTATCCTCATGCATCTATGGAGTTCTTTCTGGACGGTCATATGCAGGCGTTCTCCGAGATAGGAGGCATTGCACGAAGACACCGGTACGACAACCTGAAAAGCGTGGTCACTATGCGAAAGCCGGAACTTATTCTTAATGCGCAGTTCGTTGACTTCGCGCGACACTACGGATTCTCCATCCATGTCTGCAACCCCGGGAGGGGCAACGAGAAAGGGAGGGTGGAAAGAGCCATACGGGACATACGTCCCTTTATAGACACCACTGATTTTGCCGACCTGGTCGAACTCAACAGGAAGGCATGGGCGTGGAGACAGGAAAAAAACGGGCGAGTGCACCGGGCCACCGGAAGGGTTCCTTGCGATCTCGTAAAAGAAGAGAATCTCATGCCCCTGCCTGCTGTACCCTATCAATCGTATCGGGTCATTCCCGCATCCGTCACGAGTACCGCCTTCGTGATCTTCGAGACGAACCGCTATTCCGTTCCCGCAGATTACGCAGGCATGATTGCAACGATCCTTGCCTATCCCGACCATATCGAGGTCCTGTTGAAAGAGAGGAAGGTCGCCCGGCACATACGGTCCTTTGAGAGAAACGGGAAGATCGAACATCCTTCCCACAGAGAGACGCTCCTTGCACACACACCTCACTTCAAGTACGAGCGGATACGGCAGCTCATGACCCGCATGGACTCTTCAATTGCGCGGTTTATTGAGAAGGCCGAATCGGACGGGGACGATCCGCTTCAAGTCGCCTACGGTCTCTTCAGGCTTCTCAAAACAGGCAGCAAGGACATGCTCTTCTCTGCCGTCCGTGAGGCGAATAGCGTGGGGATATCCAGACTCCGGTATGTGGAAAGCCTCCTTATGCCCCGGAAACAGGACCATGCAGTCTATCCGCAGAACACGAAGCTGCTCGATATTACGTACGAGAAACGGGAACTTGCCGACTATGACGAACTTGCCTGATCTTTTGAAACACTATAGGCTCCTCTCTGATCCGGGAAGCTTCTCCCCGGAGGAACGCTCGTTCCTGGAGAAGTTTTTGGCCCATGAGTATACCCTCAAGGAGCAGAAGAAGAGAGAGTATCTCCTGCGTATGTCAGGGTTACGGAAGGTAAGGTTGCTTACCGAGTTTGACTGGACCTTTAACCCGAAGATACCCCGGGAGAAGGTCATGGAGTTCATTCACACCGACTGGCTTGCGAAGCCCTCCAATCTGCTTCTCATAGGACCGTCAGGGGTGGGCAAGACGCACATCGCACAGGCCCTCTGCTATGATGCGGTACTCAAGGGAACGCAGACCATATTCACCTCGCTGTTTGATCTCACGGCAAAACTTGAGAAGGCGAGGAGCACATACACGCTCATCGACTATTATGCAAAGATACCGGTCCTCTGCATTGACGAGATGGGATATGTGCTTCCTTCCCGTGAGCATGCCGATTCTCTCTTCCAGATCGTCTCCAAGCGTGCAGAGACCGGCGCCACCATCGTGACCACCAATCTCATACCATCTCAGTGGGGGAAGATATTCGATACCGTCACGGCGTCCGCCATCCTGGACCGACTAAGCATGAACGGTACCTTTATTACTTTTGAAGGAAGGTCTTATCGGAAAAGAAAGACTGACGTATAAGGATAATCCAGCCCGTACCCGCACAGAGGACAGCTCTATCTTCGGGTTCTGCCCTCTCAAGAGGCGAGGTCTGCCTTAAGGCCGTAGGTGAGGGCGTGGACGTGGCTGGAATTGAGGGCGCGGGCGTGGCCGCTTACAACGATGCCTGCCCGCAACGGGTTCAGGTGAATATACCGGCACAGTTCAAGGAGGTAGGGGTCCTGCTCACAGACAATAGACTTGAAACGGTTCTGAAAAAGGTGGCCGTATCGTTTGTGTCTGCGGTTGAAGTTGACCACGTAGCCCGTCAGGAGCTTGCGCATGCTTGAAGAAAGGGGGATGTCCCCTGTTTGTACAAGGATATGAAAATGGGTATCCATGAGCGTCCACGCATACACGGCAAGGGAGCCCTCCACGCAGCGCTCAGCCAGACGACCAAGGAAGTCCTCCTTATCCCTCTTGGTTCCAAATGCTTTTGTTCCCGATATACCCCTTCCTATTACGTGATGGAGAGTACCGGGAGCATCGAGGCGGGCACGGCGGGGCATAGTGCATTGTATCGTGAGGATATTGTAACTGTCAAGAGTAAGTTCACTTTGAACCAACGTCCCCTTTCTTCCTGGTGAATGGTGTTTTAATTTCTCGGCTTGTTTCCAGAGTTCAGATGATGCCTTTATATACAGTTCCTCTTGTTTTGGATTATAATGCACAACAAGCTCGTCGGTGGTACTGTGATAAAATTGCCTCAACTGTTCAATCACCTTAAACCCCCCTTTATCCTTTGTCATAATGCCGAGTTAAGCGGAATGCCTGGAGCATCAGACCGCATAGGTCTGAGATT
>CAYWCH010000285.1:0-3549 GCA_964456715.1 uncultured Anaerolinea sp.
CCTGGTCTCGTCAGGCATCTTGAACACGGCCTCCAGGACAGCCCGCTCTGCTCCGCTGCGCACCATCGAGCTATCCACTCTTCCTCCAACCAGCGTCATGATGGCATCCAGCAGGATGGATTTACCCGCTCCGGTTTCACCAGTGACAATAACCAGTCCATCCTTAAAGGCGAGCTCAAGTTGATTGATGATGGCAAAATTTTCAATGCGCAATTCGCTAAGCATTCAAAAAACCTTCCCGATTACATGGTGCCTTTCAAACGGTAATAAGCTGAAACCGAAATGATCACCGCGTAGGCAAGTGGGTAAAGCAGCGAGAACAATGACGAAAAAGTGATCTGCCCTGTGAACGCGAAGACCAGCATCACCGTCGACAGGTTGAGCAGGATACTGCCAATAAACGCAGAGATGGCGACCACCCAGGGCATTCTGCGTGAACGTCTCTTGCGCAGCACAAATCGGACCGCCTCCGCGACGCCGATGCCCACAAAAAACGAGGCGATGAGGGCGAAGAAACTGAGATACTTCACCAGCAGGCTGGCGATCAAGGACAGAACAAAAGCGACAACGGCTCCCAGTGGATAATCCCACCAGTGGTTGGTATCGAAGATCTTTTGCTGCCCTTTCACGCATTCCTTGCAGCGATACCCGGTTGGGGTCAACACCGCACAAGAGGAACAGATCGGTCTTTCACATTTGTTGCAGCGCAAATGTGTTTCGCGGTTGGGATGATTGTAGCAAAACAATTTTGGGCTATTCTCAAGACTCATTTACTTCCGCCAACAGAGGGGTTTTGTTCGAGGTATTTTTCAAGGTTGCGATAGAAGTATCCGGGATCCTGAAAAACAATGAATTTTACTTTATAGTCGCTCGCTGTGACGATAATTCTGTCATCATTTGAAAGTTGCACCGGCGCTTTGCCATCCGCACTGATCACAGCGTCATGATCGGTCTCAGCCATGATCTCCACACTGGCACCTTCCGGCAGGATTATCGAACGGTCCATGGTCATGTGGGGAGCCACCGCCACGATCAGGATGTTGCGTAATTCCGGGGGCATGATCGGCCCGCCGGCGGCCAGCGCATACGCTGTCGAACCAGTGGCTGTGGCAGCGATCAACCCATCGGCCACGTAAGAAGCCAAACGGTAACCATCCACCGAGGCTTTGATCCGGATCGGCCGAACCGCCGATCCCCTGCACACAACCACCTCGTTGATCACGTGGCTGGATTGGATCAACTTCCCTTCGTGCCACAACTCCGATTTCAGCATCATGCGGTTTTCAAAATGGTAGTCGCCTGTAAACAAGCGCGGCAGCAAAAGCGGCCATTCCATGCGGCTGAGCTGCATTAAAAATCCAAACCGGCCCATGTTGATCCCAAGCAGGGGAACATCCACCGGGGCGCAAACATGCCCGGCACGAAGCATGGTGCCGTCTCCCCCCAGTGTGATCATCAGGTCGAATTGCCTGGCTGCCACCCTCCCCTGCAACTCAACATCATTCACCCGGCCCAGGTACGGAGTCATTCCCCAGTTTTTCTTGATGAATGACTGAATCGCAGTTCCTTCCTGCATGGTTTCGTCAGAAGTGGGATGGACTGCGATCACGACACGTTTGAATTGATTCGGTTGATCGTTCATAATTGTTAATTATATCTGTTTTGAAAAGAATTACCGCATCCGGGCGAATGCTTTATCATACGCAAGAAAAGACGCCAGTTGTGCTGGCGTCTCAAATGCTATGCTTTTTCAACCGTTTCTACTATTTTTCAGGGAATCGTTTTGAAAATTCCTGCAGGGCTTCCTGAAGGTGCTGCTCCCGCAGGCTCATGGTCAGGTCAGCCCGGGTTCGTTCGATGATGCCGCGGACGAGATCCGTCTGGCGCCGCAAGCCGTTGGTGACCGCATCGGGATAGTCCATGGTGACCAAAAAATTGTAGATCTCATCCATGACGTTCAGGAGCCGTTCGGCGTCTTCAGAATATCCCTGGCGCAGGATATCCAAACAGCGCCGGCGCAGTTCACCGATGCATTCCGCCAGACCGTTGACATAGGTGTTGTATTCGATACCCAGTTCTTCTGGGGTTGGCAATTTCGCATTCTCGATGAATGCGCAGGTCAAACTGGCTTCAGAGAACTCCTTGATGGCATCCTGGGTGTAACCGGCGTAATAGAGGTCCGGAAATTTTATGAGATCCTTCTGGATTTGTTTCACCAGGTCTTTGGCTTCTCCCAGCAATTGGTGGGCGCTTTCCACTTCCATGCGATGGATGGCACGGATCGTATGCGCGCATAAACGGGTCAATTGCCTGGCCTGTACCAATGCCTGGTCGCGTGCAGCAGTGCGTTCATCGAAAACCTTGCGAGTGTTTTCAATGATGGAATCGAATCTATCCATCATCATTCTCCCTTCGGTGGATCGGGTGGTTTTACCTGCTTAAACAGATCATTTGCCAGTGAGGAATCTCCGGGCAATCGGATCTCACCAAAGGAAGCTTCAAACCGGGTCAGGTTCTCATTCAATGCCTTGGCAAATAACTTGGCTCCCACAGGCGACATGACAATGCGGGCCACAACTTTGGCCTTCTGTGCCGGCAGGATGTGCCCAAAATCCATCACGATGTCAAAAGGTGAGTGGCTGATTCGGACCAGGTTTGAATATTGGATGTCAATATCCTCCGGTACTTCGATCGGGTTTGCCCCAGTACCCGGAGTGTTCTCTTTCGTGTCCATTGATCACTCTTCCTAGAAAGGAATTTCCTCGCCCGGTGCTGCGTCAACATCCTCTTCCACTGCAGCAGCTCCGCCAGCGGCGCCTTCAGATTTCGCAGAAAGGAATTTTACAGTGCCGGCAACGATCTCATAAGAAGCCCGGGGAGTTCCATCCTGACCCGTCCAAATGCGCGGTCCACCTGTCTTGGCATCAACAGACAACCGTCCTTCGACGAGTACCATTTTCCCTTTTTGCAGGAAATTGTTGCATGTCTCAGCCAACTTCCCCCAGGCGGTAACCCTGAACCAAACCGTTTCTTTGACGGGTTTGCCGCTCTGATCGTTGTATTGTCGGTCTGTGGCAACTGAGAAACTTGTCACAGCTTGACCGGTGGGCGTAAAACGCATCTCCGGATCTCTTCCAAGTCTGCCCACAATCACGATTTTCTGATACATAGGTCCTCCTCACGGTATTTCACAAATCAAATCTATTTAATATTGTACACGAGTTATGAAAACAAGTATCGAAAATGCATGCTTTTTCCCCAATTATGTGGCTATTTCTTTGCTTGATAAACCTTGATCTCTGAAAAACTTACTGCGATCGGAGAGTCTCCGGCAGCTTTGGCAAAAAAACCGATCCCACCGGAATAGAAAGTGCTGTTCACCACTTCCATCTGCAATTGATCGTTCAGGTAGATTTTTAGATTGCTTCCGTAAACCCACACCCCGATCTTTACCGGATTATTCAACCCTTGCTGCACCTGGTTGGTGGAAATCCAATCGATCAGCGTCGTTGGGGTTCCGCCAGCAACCTGCTGCAGCGAGACCCTGCC
>CAYWCH010000286.1:0-3549 GCA_964456715.1 uncultured Anaerolinea sp.
TTCATCTTCGTGCGCCGCAGGCTCTTGATGTTGCTGTTGAAATTTTCGTTGCCGTAGAACACCACCGGAAGGATCGGCACGCCGGAGCGGATGGCCAGCAGCACGATGCCCGGGAATCCCTTGTTAAGTTTGCCGTCTTTGGATCGGGTGCCTTCAGGCGCCACGATCAACATTTTCTTCTCCTTCAGTAATTTCTGCGCCTGGCTGAAGGCCTCGAAATCGACTTCACCGCGGTGAATGGGGATACCCTGCCACACGTTGAACAGGAACCCCAAAATGGGATTGTCCCAGGTCTCGACCTTGACGAAAGCGCTCAGTTCGCGCGGATGCAAATGGGTGAACCCCACCGGTGCGTCCATTGAATTGATGTGGTTGGTGGCGAGGATCAACGGTCCCTGCATGGGGATCTTCTTGACTTCGCTGTCGTCGATATCCATGATCGTGCGCAGGATGACTTTCATCGGTGCATTGATCAGGTTCAATGCGATCGTCATGACTGGCTCCTCGTGATGATGGTCAGTGCCTGCGGCAGGATTTCGATACTGATTTCCTTGCCCTCTTCGCATAGCGTCACGCCGTCAGCGTGGGCGGGCAGGGTGCCTTCCACGGCTGTGATCTTGATCTTCTTCGCCTGGGGAACCGATACCGCCGGATCTTCCGATTGGGTGCCTTTCATGATCATACCCATCAGGCTGACGATCTTGCCGCGGCTCACTTCCCTGACCACGCACAGGTCAAAAACGCCGTCATCGTATTTGGAATGGGGCGCCATCATGAAGCTGCCGCCCATGCGGGTGCCGTTCATGATCGAAACCAGCAGCGGATTCAGGGTCTGCGCCTTGCCGTCCAGGTCCAGATCGATCTTGGGAGCGTGGAAATAGATGAACATGGTCTTGATGGCAGCCACCAGGTAAGACAGGATGCCGCCGATCTTCATCTTCGCGGCCACGAACCCGACCACGGCGTCAAAGCCCATGCCCACACCGTTGCCGAAATAGAGGCCGTTGGGGAATAATTCGCTTTTCACCCGACCCACGTCGATCTTGATGCGCGGATCGTTTGCCAGTAAATTGCAGCTCTCATCGAGATTCACCGGGATGCCCATGCCGTAGGCAAAATCATTGCCGCGGCCCACCGGCAGCACGGCCATCAGCGGCATTTTCTTGCCGCTGTCGCCAAGTTCCATGATCCCGTTCAGCACTTCGTTGGCGGTGCCGTCACCGCCGGCTGCCACGATAATGTCAAAACCTTCCGCCGCTCCTTGTTTGGTCAAAGGGGTGGCATCGCCGGGTTTTTGGGTCACAACCAGTTTGAAGTCCAGACCAAGATCGGTCAGGTTCTTTTCGATTTGCGGGCGGACGTGCTCACCATTCCCTTTGCCGGCGATGGGGTTGAGAATGACATAATATCGGGACATGAAAGCTCCTACAGTAAAAAAAGGATAATTACAATTCAATTTCAGCGGAAAAACATCTACCCAGTATAGTCAACTCGTAGATATTGGTCAACTGTCGAAATTCACATCTTTAAAAGCAAAAACCCTGCCCCAGTAACTTGGATACGTTAAAACCTTGTAAATAAGCTTCCCCGGTTTCCGATTTTTGGAGCCAGGGATTTGTTCTTCGTATTCGTGTAGGGGCGACCGGCCGGTCGCCCCTACAACTGTGCATTTCGTGTTTTTCGTGGTTAAAAAATCCCGGTCTCTCACGAAACCGGGATTCTTCAAACCTATATCTTCTTTTCCACTTCATCCAATGCCAGGGCGATGAATTTATCCAGCGGCATGGGGCCGGGATTGTCGCCGTTGCGCAAGCGCAGGGCTACTTCTCCTGCTTCGGCTTCCTTGTCGCCCACCACCAGCATATAGGGGATCTTCTGGTTCTGGGCGTCGCGGATCTTGGCGTTCATGCGTTCGTTGCGGTCATCGACCATCACCCTGATCTTGGCCTTGCGCAGCTTATCGGCAACTTCCTTGGCGTAGTCCAGATGACGATCAGCGATCGGAATCACCGCAGCCTGTATCGGGCTCAGCCAGACCGGGAAGGCTCCCGCGTAGTGCTCGATCAGTACGCCGAAGAAGCGTTCCAGGCTGCCCAGCAGCGCGCGGTGCACCATGTATGGACGGTGCGGCTGACCGTCTTCACCGATGTAAAACAGATTAAAGCGTTCAGGTTCGTTGAAGTCGAATTGGATCGTTGAGAGCTGCCATTCGCGGCCGATTGCGTCCTTCACCTTCAGGTCGATCTTGGGCCCGTAGAAAGCGCCGCCGCCTTCATCCACTTTATAAGCCACTCCTGCACGTTTGAGTGAATCTTCCAGCGCGGCCTCGGCGGCCTTCCATTGTTCCGGTTCGCCGACTGACTTTTCAGGTTTCGTGCTGAGGTATGCCTGAATCTCAGAGAAGCCGAAGCTGTGCAGGATGTGCAGGCTGAAGCTGAGCACGAAGTCGATCTCCTCCGGCATTTGGTCCGGACGGCAGAAGTGGTGCGCGTCGTCTTGCGTGAATCCGCGCACGCGCATCAAACCGTGCATTACACCGCTCCGTTCATAGCGATAGACCGTGCCTTCTTCCGCGAAACGCAGCGGCAGGTCGCGGTAAGACCGCAGCGAAGATTTGTAGATGTGCAGATGGAACGGGCAGTTCATCGGTTTCAAGAAGTATTGCTGCCCGTCGATATCGATCGGGGAGTACATGTTTTCTTTATAAAAACCGAGATGCCCGCTCGTCTCCCACAACTGCACCTTGCCGATGTGCGGGGTATAGACGAAATCGTATCCGTTGACTTCGTGTTCTTCCGACCAGAAATTTTCGATGATCTTGCGGATCTTGGCTCCCTTGGGGTGCCACAGGATCAGACCTGCGCCGATCTCGTCATTCGAACTGAACAGATCCAGGTCGTGCCCCAGTTTGCGGTGATCGCGCTTCTTGGCCTCTTCCACCCGCCACAGGTACTCTTTGAGCTCTTCCGCCGTGTTCCAGGCTGTGCCGTAGATGCGCTGCAGCATGGGGCGTTTCTCGTCGCCGCGCCAGTAGGCGCCCGCCGAATTCATCAGCTTGATGGCTTCGGGGTTGATCTGTGCCGTCGCGTCCACGTGCGGGCCGCGGCACAGGTCGGTGAAGATACCCTGCGTGTAGAGCGAGATGACCGGCTTCTCATCGGTGGGGTTGCCGTCCTCGTCCAGTTTGCCTTCTTCCAGACCGGCGATCAGTTCCAGCTTGTAGGGCTGGTCGTGGAAAACCTTCTTCGCCTCGTCCGCGCTGACTTCACGGCGCTCGAACTTGAGGTTCGCCTTGATGATCTCTTTCATACGCTTCTCGAGTTCTTCCAGGTCCTCGGGCGTCAGGGGGCGGGGCAGGTCGAAGTCGTAGTAGAACCCTTCTTCGATGGCCGGGCCGATCGCGATCTTGGCGGAGGGGAATTTCTCCAGTACCGCCTGGGCCATCACGTGCGCACTCGAGTGGCGCACCTTGTAAAGCTGTGACCCTTCGTACTTCTCTTCGTTGATCTTTGCCATTCTTTCCTCCATTCCTCTGCGGCGCTCCCGGGC
>CAYWCH010000287.1:0-3522 GCA_964456715.1 uncultured Anaerolinea sp.
CGACGGTCAGGACATTCGCAGCTTTGACCTGATGGATTACCGCCGCCACCTGGGTGTGGTCAATCAGGTGCCCTTCCTCTTTTCGGGCACAGTAGCCGAGAACATCCGTTACGCGCGTGAAGCAGCCACAGATGATGAGATTGTGTCACTGGCTCGCCAGATCGGCAACGGCGAGTGGCTCGATATGCTGCCCGAAGGACTGGCGACCCAGGTGGGCGAGCGCGGCGCCAAGCTTTCCATGGGGCAGCGCCAACTCGTTTCGCTGATGCGCGTGCTTGTGCAGCAGCCCTCCATTTTCATCCTCGACGAGGCCACCGCCAGCATCGATCCCTTCACCGAATGGCAGATCCAGCAGGCGCTCAACCTCATCCTCAAGCAGACCACCAGCATCCTCATCGCCCACCGCCTCTCCACGGTCAAGTCAGCCGATCGTATTTTGGTGATGGAGAATGGCAGCGTCATCGAAGAGGGCAATCACAACGGTTTGCTCGCCAGGGGCGGGCATTACGCCACGTTGTACAACACCTACTTCCGCCACCAGAGTTTGGAATACGTCGAGAAATCGCGCCAGATGCTGGCGGGCGAGGCATAGGGGTAGGGTGCGCCTTTAGGCGCACCAATGATCAACGCGGAAATCCATCAAACTCAAATTAAATAGATGTAGGTGTAGGGTGCACCTTTTGGCGCACCATTAATCAATACGGAAATTCATTAATTCAAAATGAGCGAGCAGGCGTAGGGTGCGCCTTTAGGCGCACCATTAATCAATACGGAAATTCATTAATTTCAAAATGAGCGAGCAGGCGTAGGGTGCGCCTTTAGGCGCACCATTGATCAACACGGAAATCCATCAATCATAAAAGTTGAATCGATCCCAATCCAACATCTTCAGCCTGCCCTCATCCCCGCCGGCCCAATCGACATCGTAAATGCCTTGACGCACGAACCGATGGAAACTTGACCAGGGCCAATCGGCAACCCGATCGACATATCCATGTTTTATCGGGTTGTAATGGATGTAATCGAGGTGTATTTCTAGATCGATCTCGTTGTCAATGGTATGTTCCCAAAATCGTCTTTGCCAGATTGTCGCTTCTCTGCGATTCATTCTGGATTTGCCTCGTTCCAATACCGATCCGGTCTTCTCCAAATAATTCCAGGTAAAAAATTCTTTGATCACCTTCCATCTCTTCGAGTAATCTGATCACCCTGGGGTAGGGTCCATATGCAATGTAAGTGATCTGGGAGCAAGCAGATCGCAACAGTCTCGAACGGGAACCTTTCCTGGGTTCTGATCCATGCATCATGCAGGATTTGACGCGAGGAGTCGCTGGTTAGAATCGGTATACGTTGATAGGTGACAACTGTAAAGAAATATGTGCCGCCTTCCACCCTGGATCGTAAATACTCTGGCATGGAATAATTGTATATTACTTCCAAATGTTTGGTGCGCCTGAAGGCGCACCCTACGATACAACTGTGGTGATTTGTTTTTCATTCACCCTTATTCATGTTTTGCGGATAAATCACAGGATGTACCTCCGACAATAGAGCATCCGTGATTTCCACCAAATCCCCAAAGTATAATCAAACCATACCAAACCAATTTTGAACTTTTGGACCTTCACCGGGTACATGATATAGACATGGAAATCCGGTGAAAAATGCTCAACGGCGAACTGGTGCAAAAAGCACAACACATGAAACAACGCACTCACATCCTGACTGATCTCGACCCGGCCGAGAGGGCGGACCGAATCCTGCTGCAGCAGGTGGCCTCCGGCGACGAGAAGGCATTGACCGCGCTTTACGAGAAATACGGCCAACGTCTTTACGCCTACGCCTTCAGCCTATGCGGTGACCCGGCCGGCGCGGACGACGCGCTGCAGGAAACCCTAATCGCTGTCTGGCGCTCGGCAGGGCATTTCAGGGGTGAGGGCAGGGTCATCGCCTGGCTGCTGCGAATCGTGCACCATCAATCGGTCAAAAACCTGCGCCGCCGCCCGCAAACCATTTCCACCGAATTGGCAGAAACCATCGCTTCTGCGCAGCCGCTGCCCGAGGAGAAACTTCAATCCGAGCTCAGGGCAGGGCAGGTGAGGGAAGCGATGCGGCAGCTGTCATCCGAACACCGCGCGGTGTTGGAACTGATTTTTTTCCAAAAACTGAATTACGAAGAAGCAGCCATGGTCTGCGGGTGCCCGCTGGGGACGGTTAAAAGCCGGGTCAACCAGGCGCGCCTGCAGATGAAACGGCTGCTTGCCAGGCTGGAGGTGGTCGAATGAATGAGCATCGGAAGTATGAAGAATGGCTCCCGCTCTATGTCAGCGGGGAGTTGGATCCGGCGCAGCGCCGCGAGATGGAAAACCATCTCACCACCTGCGATCTCTGCCGCGAGGAATGCTCCATTTGGCAGGAGACCTCAGACGCGGTCAACGCTGGTGATCGGATGCTTAAACCCTCCACCAACCTGCTGCCGCGGGCGATTCACGCCATCCATCACCGGTCAAGCCCCTTCAACGAACTGGCGCGGGCCTGGGCGATCCTTAAATTCCAGGTGCCGGTGGTGAAGCGCGACCTCTGGCCGGCTTCAGCGGCAGTCGTTTTCATCGGGGTGGCCGTGTCGATCGTGGCAAACCGCATCCAGTTGTTCTCCTGGGTGGCGCCGCTCATGGCAGCCGCCATGATCGCGGCCATCTACGGACCCGAAAACGACGAGGCCGGAGAATTGACCAATTCCACCCGCACCTCGCAGTGGAAGATCCTGCTGGCTCGTCTGGCGCTGGTGTTCAGCTACAACCTTGGTCTGGGCTTGATCGGCACGTTGAGCCTCAGCCTGTTTACCGACGTCAGCCTGTTCTGGCCCATCCTCGCCGCCTGGCTGGCTCCCATGGCGTTCCTGTCGATGCTGGCTCTGCTCCTTTCCATGTGGCTGGGAACCGGCAAGGCCATCGGAACTGTTTATGCCTTCTGGCTGCTGCAATACATCCCCCTGTCGATCTTCAACCTGTGGGGCGACAACACCGCAACGATGCAATTTCAAGACACGTTCGCGGCGTTTTGGCAGAACCCGCAGCTTCTTCTGGGACTGGCAGGGCTGCTGCTGGCATTTGCCCTGCTGTCGTGCAGTTTGCAGGGTTTCAAATCCGCCGGTCGAAACGCGTAAATGAAATTTAGTGGGAGGGGCATGCCCTTCCCGGGAGGTTTTTGTGACACAGTTTTTCAATGTGGTCCGCAAGGAATTCGGTATGTCTTCCAGGCGGGTGAGCGTGTGGATCGTTTTCCTGATATTGCTGGTTTTCTACGTTGGCGTTGATGTGGCGCCTTTAATTAAAGGCGAAATCGATTTGATCCCTGTCGTTCAGTTCTGGCCTGCCGCTGCTCTGACCATTTTTAAGATGAATCTCTTTTTCCCGCTGGTCAGCGGTGTTTTGATCGCTGACAGATTGGTGCGCGATCACCGCGTGGGGGTGGACGAATTGCAATACAGCGCGCCCATCAGCACCACCGCGTATGTCCTGG
>CAYWCH010000288.1:0-3513 GCA_964456715.1 uncultured Anaerolinea sp.
TCAGGGCGGCGCAGAACTGGTGATCTTTCCGGAACTCTCTCTCACCGGCTATGTCTTACAGGATCTGGCCCCCACTGTTGCCCACAAAGCGGACGATGCCGATCCGATCTTTCATCAATTGCTTCAGGCTAGCCGCGATATCGACATCATGGCCGGTTTTGTGGAAGAGGACGTCCGCAACCGTTTCTACATCGCATCGGCTTACCTCTCCGGCGGCAAAATGCTGCACGTGCACCGCAAGGTTTACCTGCCCACCTACGGCTTGTTCGATGAAGGCCGTTTCTTCGCCTGGGGCGATGGTGTCAGTGCTTTCGACACCCGCTTCGGACGGGTGGGGATGCTCATCTGCGAAGACTTCTGGCACGCTTCACTGCCCTACCTGCTCTGGCTCGACGGCGCGGACATCTTCCTGTTCGCCTCGGCCAGCCCTGGACGCGGCCTGCCGCACGCCGGTGAATGCGATCAACCCGGCCGGCTTGACTCGGCGCGCTGGGTGGACGAGATCAACCGCGCCTATGCCGGCCTGTTCACCTCCTTCGTTGTCCACACCAACCGGGTGGGTTTCGAAGACGGCCTTAACTTCTGGGGCGGCGCGTCTGTCTACAACCCGGACGGTGTCGCGCTGGTGCATGGTCCGCAGCACGAAGAAGCACTCACCTTCGCTGAACTCGACCTCAACCAGCTTCACCGCACCCGTACCCGCCTGCCGCTGTTGCGCGACGAACGCACCTCCGTGGTGCAGCAAGAGTTACAGCGCATCCTCAGCTCGAGGCTGGGCAAATGATGCGAACGTGTCTGCTTCTTTTCCGCTCTATTCTTTTTAAATTCGCAGGAGGAGACCATGTCTGACCTTTCCATCGATACCGGTTTGGCGCGCAAGATCCTGACGGGATTCATCCACACCGAGATCTCCCGTGCCGGCTTCAGCAAAGCCGTGCTCGGGCTTTCGGGCGGTCTCGACTCAGCGTTGGCCTGTTACCTGGCCGCCGAAGCTCTCGGGCCGGAGAATGTGCTGGTCATTCGCATGCCCTATAAAACCTCCTCGCAGGATTCGCTGGATCATGCGCAGCTTGTCATCGACGCGCTCAAAGTGCAATCGCTCACCATTCCCATCACCGAGATGGTCGATCCGCTTATCAACCGCTTCCCCGAGATGGACGCGCGCCGGAAAGGCAACATCATGGCCCGCCAGCGCATGATCATCCTATTCGACCAATCCGAGGCATTCAAGGGACTGGTGGTCGGTACCGGCAACAAGACCGAGATACTGCTCGGTTACTCCACCATTTACGGTGATTCTGCCTGTGCCATCAACCCGTTGGGCGACCTTTACAAAGCCCAGGTGCGCCAGCTCTCGCGCGACATGGGCGTGCCTGCCCCGATCATTGACAAAGCTCCCTCCGCCGACCTGTGGGTGGGGCAGACCGACGAGGGTGATCTCGGCTTCACTTACGACCAGGCCGATAAGATCCTGTCGCTGCTCATCGACCAGCGTTACACCCCGCAGGAATGCGTCGAAGCCGGCTTCACCGAAGACTTCGTGCGCGCGGTCATTCAGCGCGTGCGCCGCAACCAGTTCAAACGCGTGCTTCCGCCCATTGCCAAATTGAGCAACCGTACTGTGGGTTACGACTTCTTATACCTTCGAGATTGGGGCACCTAAAAACCTTTTAATGTCATTTAGAAACCTGTTCCGCATCCCCCCCGCCCTGCAAAACAACCGGCGTTACGCAGTCTATTGGGCGGGGTTATTGATCTCCAACGCCGGTTCCCGGATGCAAGTCTGGGCGATATTCTGGCATCTGCGCGTCATGAGCGATGATCCCATCGTGGTCAGCGGCATCGGCATTGCCAAGTTCGTGCCCATCCTGGCATTTGCACTCATCGGCGGTCTGGTGGCCGATACTTTCGACCGGCGCAATGTGGTTTTTATCACACAAATCATCATGCTGTTGATCGCCACCTGCCTGGGTTTCCTTACCTGGAGTGGAAACGTCCAACTCTGGCACATCTACGTGCTGGTGGCGCTGCAAGGTCTTTCGGTTTCTTTTGACAGCCCGGCGCGCCAATCGATGGTGCCCAACCTGGTGCCGCGCAAAGACCTGCCCAGCGCTTTTGGGCTGCAATCCATTGCCAGCAAAGTAGGCGCGGTGGTCGGCCCGGCCCTGTGTGGCCTCGTCATCGCCGCCCTCGGCCTGCAGTGGGCCTACTGGATCAATGCGGTTTCCTTCCTGGCGGTTCTCTTTGCTCTCATCTATATGGGACCGGTGGCCAGCCCGCGCAGTCTGCAAACACAGCACCAGAGTGGATTATTCAAGAAACTGAACTTCGCGGAAATCCCGGCCGGGATTAAGTTCATCCTCGGCCACCCGATCATCCTCTCGAGCATGATCCTCGACTTCATCGCCACTTTCTTCTCATCGGCCAACACGCTGATGCCCTTCATCGCCACGGACGTGCTGCACACCAACGAGATCGGCTACGGCTGGCTCTCGGCGGCCCAGTCGATCGGTTCGGTGGCCGTGGCCGTGATCATGGCGCAGTCGGTGGGGGTGCGCAAACAGGGCAAGCTGCTGCTGTGGGGGGTGGGAGTCTTCGGCGCGGCGACAATCGTCTTTGGCCTGTCGCGCAACTTTGCCCTGACCATGCTGGCGCTTATCATCGTCGGTGCCGGCGACGCCATCAGCACGGTGCTGCGCAATACCATCCGTCAGCTCCAGACCCCCGACGAGATGCGCGGACGCATGGTGAGCGTCAACCAGATCTTCTTCGCCGGCGGACCGCAGTTGGGCGAGGTCGAGGCGGGGCTCGTGGCATCCGCGGTCAACACACCGTTCGCCGTCGTCACCGGCGGCATCGGCTGCATCGTGGCTGTTATATACACTGCAATCAAGTGGCCGGCCCTGCGTAAATACAACGGCGACGAGCAGGTTCTGGCGGGAACAACGCCACAGGTTCCCAACCAATGATAAGAGAAACCACCTATAGGGGCGAACGGCCGTTCATCCCATTATTTATTTTTTGAAATATTGTGATTGTGTTCCGTTATGCAGCAGACCGATCACCGCTTCTTCTGACCCCAGGTTGTCGTAATCGCGGTTCCAGCCGTAATGGATGCCGCACTGCTGGTTGTTCCAGACGTATTCGGCCAGTTTCGCAACCCCCTCGGTTTTGGCCACCTTGACGAAGACGCGGTTGCGGATGGCGTGCTCCGGGCTGAACATGTCGCGGTCGCACGGACCTTCCGCGCATTCCCAACAGCCAGCGATGCCCTTGCTGACGCAGCAGTTGTACTGGTAACAGCCGCCCTCGGCGAGATGCTTCCCGCAGCAGTTGTTTTCCGATTTGCAGCCGGCACATTTCTCGGCTTCGTGGCACAGCGCGCAGATCAATCCGCAGTAGGCAATACTGTTGGCAATGTCTGTAGCATCCATGTTCATCCTCGCATAACAAATATGTCAGCATTTTATCACGCAGGTATAGAATAGTGGCATGGGAGAAATTCAGAAGCAC
>CAYWCH010000289.1:0-3513 GCA_964456715.1 uncultured Anaerolinea sp.
AACTCCTTGTTCGAAGACAACGCCGAGTTCGGTCTGGGCATGCGCCTGACCCTGGACAAGCAGAACGAATTTGCCCGCGAGGTTATCGCCAGTATGGGCGGTGAACTGGGCGACGAGCTGGTTTCCGGTATCTTGAACGCCGACCAGAGCAATTCCCAGGGCATCAGCGAGCAACGCAAACGCGTGGAAGCGCTCAAGGCCAAACTGCCGAAGAGCAAGGACCCGCGCGCCAAGATGCTGCTGAGCGTGGCCGATTCGCTGGTCAAGAAGAGCGTCTGGATCATCGGCGGTGACGGCTGGGCGTACGATATCGGCTACGGCGGTCTGGACCATGTCATCGCCTCTGGCCGCAATGTCAACATCCTGGTGCTGGACACCGAAGTCTATTCCAACACCGGTGGTCAATCCTCCAAAGCCACCCCAATCGGCGCGGTCGCGAAATTCGCTGCCAAGGGCAAGGGCATCGGCAAGAAGGATCTCGGTCTCATCGCCATGTCTTACCGATACGTCTACGTGGCTTCAGTGGCCATGGGCGCCAATGACCAGCAGACCCTCAAGGCTTTCCTCGAAGCTGACGCCTACGATGGCCCGTCACTGATCGTTGCCTACAGCCACTGTATCGCGCACGGTATGAAGAACATGAAAGACGGTTTGAACCAACAGAAAATGGCCAACCAGTCCGGTGTCTGGCCGACTTACCGCTACAACCCGGCCAACCTGATGGAGGGCAAGAATCCGCTCATGCTCGACAGCAAGGATCCGACGCTTACAGTGAAGGATTATGCGTACAACGAGAACCGCTACCGCCAGTTGGTGCAAACCGATGAAACCCGCGCCGAGATGCTGCTGAACGAAGCCCAGGAAAATGTCAACACCCGCTGGGAGTTCTACAAGCAGATGGCCGCCATGACCTACCCCAAACCTGAAGAAGGCAAAGAGTAGAGTTGTGTAAGAAACATAAGACGCACCGCATGGTGCGTCTTTTTTTATACCCGCAGCAACTATTTTGCTGAGTAATATCTCTGTCCTTTTTTCCTCATCCCCAACCCTTCTCCAGCTTTTGATGGAGAGGGGCAGGGGTGAGGAATGATTTGATGTGGATGACTCGTTTTTTTATTCAATCTGGATATGCTATAACCGGTTATTCTAGGTTGTTTACAATCACCAACTTATTCTTTGAATGATAATTCTTGAAATTCCAGCTTGCTTTATCGCTTATAATAATCAACATTAGTTACATCCCCGCATAGGGTGAGATGAAAACAATGGACCTTACCGAACTTCGCAATGATTTCCCCATTTTAAGTGATAACAAGGTGGTGTATTTCGATACCGCCTGCCAGAGCCTGCGACCTTTGAAGGTGATCGAGGCAGTGCGCGAGTATTACAGCGATTATCCGGCCTGCAGCGGGCGCAGCATGCACAAGCTGGCAGCCAGGGTGACAGACAAATACACCGAAGCTCGTGCCTTGATGGCAAAGTTCCTGGGTGCTGCCAAACCGGAAGAGATCATCTTCACGCGCAACACAACGGAGGGGATCAACCTGGTGGCGAACACGCTGGACTGGCAACCCGGCGACGCGGTATTGATCTCAGGCAAGGAGCACAACTCCAACCTGATCCCGTGGCAGATGCTGGTGAAAAGTAAGGGTATCTGCCTCAAGGTGTTACCGCCAAAAATGGATGGCACATTTGATCTGGAAGGCTTCGAAAAGCTGCTCGACAAGTCGGTGAAACTGGTTTCACTGGGATATTCCTCCAACTTGGACGGGGTGACGATCCCGGCGGAGAAGATCATCAAACTGGCGCATAAGAACGGCAGCCTGGTGCTGCTGGACGCGGCGCAAACTGCGCCGCACTACCAGATCAACGCACGCGGATTGGACGTGGACTTTTTGGCACTTTCGGGTCATAAGATGCTCGGCCCTTCGGGTACCGGCGTACTTTACGGCAAGAAGAAGCTGCTGGATTCACTCCATCCGTTCATGGTTGGCGGTGAAACGGTGGCCAGCTCCACTTACGACACCTGCGAGTTCCTGCCTGTGCCCGAACGTTTCGAAGCCGGCCTGCAGAATTATGCCGGCATCATCGGTTTGGGCGAGGCAGCGAAGTATCTGCAGAAAGTTGGCTTTGATGCCATCCAAAAGCAGGAAGCGGAGTTGACCAAAGCGATCCAGGCCGGGATCGCCGGCCTGCCCGGGCTGCACCTCATCGGTCCGCAGGATCCCGGGCTGCGAGGTGGTATTACCACGTTTTACTTTGACGGAATCGATTCGCACCGCGTCGCGCTAATGCTTGACCAGATGGCAAACATCTGCGTCCGCTCCGGGCAGCACTGTGTGCATTCCTGGTTCAATGCCAACAACATCAAGGGCTCGGTAAGAGCTTCGGTGTATTTCTACAACACGCTCTATGAAGTGAGTATTTTCGTGGAAAACCTGCAAAAGATCAGAAAGGTCCTCTAAACCATGTTTTGTATCGTAGCTGCGGTCATCCTCTCCATTCTGGGAATATTTAGCGCGACAAATCGAAAACTGGCTGCCGAGGCATTGGATTGCGTGTTCCACCGCATCACCTTCCGCCCATGCACGACCGGTTTTGACGAAAAGATGAAGGCCAAGATCCTGGGCAAGACGATCAACCGTTCAGAGAAGCTGGCGCGGTTCCTGAGCAAACATTTCGAACTGCTTTCGTGGGTCTTCTTCATCATTATGCTGGCTGCCAGCGTGATGTTCGTGCGTGGTCTGGTGCTCTTCTACACCACCGGCAACTGCAATGGCGCCACCAGCACGGCCTTTTGCATCTTCGATCCGACCGGTGAAAACACGAAGACATCCACCGTCGGCGAGTCAGGGAGCTGCCCGATTCCCAGCGATTTGAACAACGGCGGCGCGCTCAGTTTGAAAGGCGTTGATCTGAGCCTGTGGCCGGTTGATAACAAGGGGGCCGATCATCAACTCATCTTCGTGGGCTGTTATGCCTGCGAATACACCCGCCAGGTTTATCCGGATATTCGCAAGCTGGTGGATAAATTCGGACCCGAGTTTTACTTCGGGGAATACCCGACGAAGCTCAAAACGGATTATTTATCAAAAGTGGGTTATTGCGTTTACAACCAGGACCCCGAAAAATACTGGTCATTAAACGATGCCCTGTTTGCCCAGGATGTGGCCCTGCTCGAAGACAAGGCTGCCACCGCAAAGATCCTCACCGATCTGGGTCTGGACACGGCTGCCATCGATGGCTGTGCCAACCAGCAGGCCACCGAGGATGCCGTGCAAAAGCTGTTCGCCGAAATCCAGAAGACCAACTTCTACGGCACGCCCACCATCTTCATCAACGGCGAGCCCATCGTTGGCCCCAAACCCTACCGCGTCTACGCCATCCAGATGGAAGGTTTCTTCTACTGGTTGAAGTAACAGAATTATGCAGATGATGCCCCGGCGTTGCCGGGGCATTTTGTTTCTCTTGAATGTCTAAATAGTATCTGTAAAGTTATCAGTTGTAAGATTA
>CAYWCH010000290.1:0-3511 GCA_964456715.1 uncultured Anaerolinea sp.
GTCTGGCATATTTTCAAACGTGCCGGGATGATGACCCCGCTGGTGGCAGAATTCGAAAATCAAATGATCGCCGGTTTGATCCTGTTCCATTTTGGAAAGAGCGCCTGGTATTTGTACGGTATGTCCACCGGGGTAAATCGTGAAAAGATGCCGAATTATCTGCTGCAGTGGGAAGCGATGCGCGTAGCCAAAATGCATGGATGTACAACCTACGATCTCTGGGGCGCTCCGGATGATTTTACAGAAAGCGATGCCATGGCTGGTGTCTTTCGTTTCAAAGAAGGGCTGGGGGGAACTGTAATTCGAACCATTGGCGCCTGGGATTATGTTACCTCTCCAGTGATGTATACGTTGTATGAGAAGGTTCTCCCTCGAATTCAGAGCATTCTGCGGAGGAGTCGAAAGAAGCAGACACAGCAGGAGGTTACATTATGATCCCACGCGTCAAGATTGCCAATCTGCCCACACCGATCGAATCATTGGAAAGATTATCCGCAAGCCTGGGAGGACCATCGATCCGGGTAAAACGTGACGACTTGACCGGTGGGTTGGGATTCAGCGGCAACAAGACACGCAAATTGGAATTCGTACTGGCTGAAGCCCAGGCTGAAGGAGCGAAGACCCTGATCACCGTCGGCAGTGTGCAATCGAATCATTGCCGGCAAACCGCCGCCTTTGCCACTCGTTTTGGTTTGGATTGCATTTTGGTGCTCTTTGGACAAAACCCCGATGAAGCCGATGGCAACTTGTTGCTGGATTCTCTTTTTGGCGCGCGGGTTGTCTGGACGGAGCGGGAGAAGTTCCACGAGACAATGGACGCGGTGTTCGAGGAAGCTCAAGCGGCAGGAAAACGCCCTTATTTGATTCCTTTGGGTGCATCAACCCCAACGGGCACCCTTGGATACACATTCGCCATGAAGGAACTGGTGGAGCAGGGCATCAAAACAGACACGATTGTTTTTGCCTCTTCCAGTTGCGGCACTCAGGCAGGCATGGTCCTTGGCGCCCGCCTGTTTGGCTATTCAGGCAGGATCCTGGGGATAAGTATCGACCATGACGCTGAATCAATGAAGAAACGAATCGCGAACCTGGCGTCTGAAGCATCCACCCGCTTTGGTGAATGGATCGATTTCTCAACCGCGGATATTTTCGTCAATGATGAATTCAACCATGCCGGGTATGCCGTGATGGGTCCCCGCGAAGAAGAAGCGATCCGGTTGTTTGCCAGAACCGAAGGTTTGCTGGTCGATCCTGTGTATACAGGGCGTGCGGCCGGTGGTTTGATCGAACTGATCCGGCGTGGGGAGCTGACCAAAGAGCGGGGAGTCCTTTTCTGGCATACCGGTGGTACACCGGCGATATTTGCCCAACCCTATGAGAAGATGCTGCAGAGTGCATCCAGCACCAAATAACGGCATGCTATAATTCCCTTTACGGTAAATGTGAGCTTATGAACCAAGGAATCGATATTGCCACCACAGTAAAAGTGATCCTGGTGTTTATTGCACTTGGGATTTTCGCTTGCATTTATTACGGCATCAGCACGATTGTAGGTGGGATTAAGCTGAAATTCTTTCACAAACGGCAGAGCATGATCACACAAGGATGGCGGTTGATTTTCCTGTCAGGGTTGCTTGTTCTGGCATGGGTCTGGGTGTTTTTCCGGGCTGAACCCGTGGCTTACACGATCTATCCACCTTCGCCGACAAGTACATTAACGCCGACCATCACGTTGACACCAACAATCACACCCACGTTGAAAGAGACCTTGACACCGACCATCACTGAGACGCTGCAATACACTTACACACCCGAACTTCCCACTCAGGCGATTGCGACGATTCAGACTCCGGTGGGGCCTGATTCAAACGCAGTTTTTAGCAATCTCTGGTTTAACACAGAATTGGGGAAAGACCGTCTGGTTCCCAATGATAACCTGACTAGTTTTGAAGCACCCGTGACACATATTTACGGCGGTTTTTCTTTCACCGATGTAACATTCGGCGTGCAATGGACCGCGGTCTGGCGGTACGAAGGAGAGGTGTTCTATATTGAGACAAAGGTTTGGACGACCGCGGATGGTACCGGTGGGTACGGGTACACAGATTGTCAGCAGGATGCCAGCAAATGGCTGCCCGGAGAATACGAAGTTCAAATTTTTGTTGGCTCAACCTTTAAATCTCACGGTCGTTTCACGATAACTGGTAATGCTGTAACCACACCCACACAGACGCCGTCAATTCTCCCTGATTCGACCCCAACAATTCAACCCACCGGCTTGCCCGGTTTGGTTTCCACGCCAACCCCCTAGACGATGATACGCAAAAATTATGAGCGATAAAGATTTTTCTCCTAAAACTTTAATTCAAATTAGTCGACCACTTAACCTTCTAATGGGGATATTTACGTACTTCATGGGTCTTGGGATTTTCCATTACCTGGTGGGTGCCATTAAATGGCCGGTTGCCCTGCTTGGATTGCTGCTCATGACCGCGCTTCTACTCTCGCGCAGCTACTTGAAAGCATTTTTCCGCTTCCCTGAGCCATTCCCATCCATGGATATTTCCAGAATCGATCAAAACGGCGAATTGAAATTGATCGAGACCAAAGAGTTGCCAAAACACGTATTACTGCAAATGGCGTTGGCCTCCCTGGGATTGGGAGCGGTCATCACAATAATTTTACTCATTATGCAGGCAATTGCTTTTCCATTGTTTATCATCCTCTCGCTCAGCCTGGTGTTGGTTCTGGTGGAAACTCTTCCACCTGTTCAACTGGGCAATAAAGGTTTCTCGGAACTGGTCGAAGCGATTTTGATCGCCAATACGATCCCGGCAACGGCATTCCTTCTTCAGAATGAGACCATGCAAAATCTGACATTCATGGTCACTCTCCCGCTTACGTTTGTTTATCTTTCACTGGAAATCGCCTCGTCCTTCGAATACAATGCTTTCGATCAAAAACATGCCACCGGATCCATCCTTTCATTTTTAGGGTGGCAGCGCGGGATAGTGATCCATAATTTGTCATTGATTCTGCCGTTTCTTTTATACGCTGCGTTCTTATTCCTCGGATTCTCCTGGAGATTGGCCTGGCCGGTTTTCCTGGCTTTGCCATTCGCGGCTTTGCAGGTTCTGCAGATCATCAGGATCGGTGAGGGGGTCAAACCCAACTGGCGGTTGTTCCGGGTCAATTCATTATCCACATTTCTATTGATGGTCTACCTTATCTCGTTTACATTGTGGATTAACTAGACCTTATCAATTAAGTTCGATTTTCTTTTTTTTGTAACTTTTCCCCTTTAATAACATCAAAAGGTTATGAGTGGATATTGAAACGTAATTTGCTTATCAAGAAATAAGTATAATAAGGTAAGAAATGGAGGAATTTATGTTATTGAAGGAAGGATCACTTGCTCCAGATTTTGACCTGGTTGATGAAACCAACCAACCGCATAAACTGACAGATTACCGTGGCAGGAATATATTGTTATACTTTTATCCCAAAGATG
>CAYWCH010000291.1:0-2885 GCA_964456715.1 uncultured Anaerolinea sp.
AATTGGAATAAAGATCCCCGATGGAGAGCAACACGATCAACAGAGTCCAACCGACCATTACCAGGATTGAACTGCAGCCCGATGCCTGACGAGAAACCGTGATATCTTTTTGTTTATCTGTCATTTTTTTCTCCAATTAATTTTTTCGTGCGGTAACGATCCAATGCGCGCTCACCGATCCTTTGTTCACTTTCTCCTCAAGTCTGACCTTGAGTACTTTAAACCCCGCCATCAGATCTGCCACATCTGCCAGATCAGAAAAATGATGCGGTATGCCTTGATCCACGCCTTCGTCCAGAATCCAGGAATTATCTCCGAGAGCCTTGCCGTGACCAAATCTCGATCCGTAGACGGCATTGAATGTCACCATCACAACGCCGTCCGGTTTTAAAACCCGATTCATCTCAGCAACCGTGTTCTGGACCACCTGTCGCGGATTGTGAAAAATGACATGGATACTGACAATGCCATCGAAGCAATTGTCTGGGAAGGGAAAAACCTCGGCCATATCAGCCTGCAGGATCCGCACTGGTAATTTTTCATTTTGCAGTCGTTCCTTCGAAACCCGAAGACCATTCCAGGCATTATCCATACCAATGGTTTGATACTTCATTCGTTCCAGATACTGAAGATGCCTGCCCGCACCTGAACCGAGGTCAAGGATCGTCGCATTTTCCGGAAGCATTTTTGAGGTGACAAGTTCAATAACATCCGGGTATGGATCCACCCAACGGTTCTCGTCTTCTGTAAAAAGCGTGTTCCAATCTGGCATATTTTCCTGACTAGCAAAATTTCTTGCTGTTTTTGAAAAATCAGATACACTTAATCTTATCAAGTTGCACTGATTATAAGTTACTTGGATACATCAAGATAGGCTATCTCATTCGGAGGAGTTCATATGCAGCAAAGAGATTTTTCATGGAAGACGAAAGACGGAATGAACATGTATGCCAAGGAATGGACGCCTGATGGAAAGGTGAAAGCAGCCATTGCCCTTGTCCACGGACTGGGTGAACACATCAACCGGTACGAACATGTCGCCAAGGCTTTCGCGGATGCCGGCTATGCCATGATCGGATATGATTTACGTGGACATGGCAAATCAGATGGTGTCCGCGGATTCTCCACATCCAATGACGCCATGATGGATGATATTTCTCAAAATATCCAACTTGTGAAAGAACATTTCCCCGGTGTGCCAGCCTTCCTTTATGGTCACAGCCTTGGTGGCAACCTGGTTCTTTACTATACGCTCACACGCAAACCCGAGTTAAAGGGTGTGATCGCCACCAGTCCCGGCTTGGGAGTCGCCAAACCCTTACCGGCTGCCCTGACTATGGTGATGAACCTCCTTTACAAAATTGCCCCGGCCACAAAGATCAATAACACCCTTGATGTCACCGGTTTGGCAAGAGATCCTGAAGTGGTTGAGAAATACACATCCGATCCATTAGTTCATTCGTTTATCTCACCGAGGTTGGCCAAGGATATGTTCGCCAATGGCGATTACAGTATGGCTCACGCCGCTGAATTCCCGCTGCCATTATTACTGATGCAGGGAACCGCTGATCGATTGGTAAATCCGGCAAAAACCAAAGCATTCGCCCTGTCTGCCCCTCTCAGCAAGGTCACTTATAAGGAATTTGAAGGCTACTATCATGAATTGCACAACGAGCCTGAAAAGGCCGATGTGCTGAAAGTCATGATTGGATGGCTCAATCAGGAAATGAAGTAGAAAATCATCTTGATCATCTGATTAATGACCTTGACCCTAATGTCACCTCGGGTTAAAATGGCAATGGTTCGACAAAAAAGCTTCACCGCATTTCACTCCATCTGTGGATATGGTCAGGCTCTGAGTCACGAATGAGAGAATCCAGATTAAACCAAACCACTTCAAGATGTTTAACAAACATCATGAGTGGTTTTTTATTTACCCATCAAAACCAGGAGAGCTAACATGAACGATTTCCTCTTTTACGGAAAATTAGCAGAGATCGACCCTGAAGTGAACGGGTTGATTGAACACGAGGCAGAGCGGCAGATTCGCAAATTGATCCTGATCCCATCGGAATCAACTGCTCCATCCGCAGTTCGTGAATCTCTCAGCTCGGTATTTCAGAATCTCTATGCCGAAGGGTATCCCGATGAAGAGATGCGTTTCATGTCTGAAGAGGAAATCCTCGATTACCCTGCCCGCCTGGCCAATTATAGAAGATACGCAGATCCGCGTTATTACAAAGGGGTTGAATACGCCGATATCGTGGAATCACTTGCCCGGCGCCGCTGCGCAGAAGCATTTGCCACTGGCAAATTCACGGCAGATCAGGTTTATGTCAATATACAGCCATTGTCCGGGGCGCCTGCCAACAACGCCGTCTACACTGCGCTGATCGAGCCTGGTGACACGATCTTGGGCATGAACCTACTCCACGGCGGTCATCTGTCACACGGCTCCTCTGTGAACCGCTCCGGCAAATTATTCAAAGTCGTTCACTACAATGTCGATCCCCAAACTGAACAGATCGATTACGACCAGGTTGAAGCGCTGGCGAAACAACACAATCCAAAGATCATCATTTGCGGATATTCCTCCTACCCCTGGGTCCCCGATTTTGCACGATTCCGTGCCATTGCCGACAGTGTGGGTGCTTACCTTCTGGCCGATGTTTCCCATATCGCCGGTTTGATCGCGGGCAGCGCGATCCCTTCACCGGTGGGCTATGCTCATGTGATCACCTTTACCACTCATAAAACCCTGTGCGGTCCTCGCGGTGCTTGCATCCTCACCACTGAGCCTGCCATTGCCAAGAAACTCGATAAGGCTGTCTTCCCCGGTGAGCAGGGCGGCCCGCATGTTCATGTTTTTGCGGCGCTCGCCACCA
>CAYWCH010000291.1:2895-3497 GCA_964456715.1 uncultured Anaerolinea sp.
CGAAAACGCAGCAGTTTAGGGACCTTCAGAAACAGATCATCAAGAATTGCGAAACCCTGGTGAAGAGGTTAACCGAACGTGGATTGCGAATCCCATTTGGCGGCACTAATACCCATCTCGCAAACCTTGACTGCAAGACGATCGTCGGCAGCGACGGAACGCAGCTCTCAGGGGATTTCGCCGCCCGCATTCTGGACGTGGCCGGCATTGTCCTCAACCGAAATACCATCCCCGGTGATAAAACTGCGCTCTATGCATCTGGTATCCGCTTTGGGACTCCCTGGATGACCCAACGAGGTCTTAAAGAAAAAGACATGGTCGAAGTGGCCGACATCATGGCTGATGTTCTGCTATCGACCAAACCCTACACGGTTGAAACCAAGCAAGGTCCGTTGACGCGTGCTAAAGTAGACTTCAAAGTGCTGCAGGAAGCTCGAAAGCGTGTGCAGAAATTGACCGCGTCCGCAGGCTGCGACATTGAGGTTGCCACAAGCGGTTACCCACATTTCTACTCTCTGGATGACAAACCAGTCAAAACAACAGAATGGGTCGCGCTCGATATCCATGGAACAAAGATCAATCACTTTGTCAACTACGTCTTT
>CAYWCH010000292.1:0-3488 GCA_964456715.1 uncultured Anaerolinea sp.
TGCCCTGGTAGTACCCTACAACGAAATACTGCAAAAACTATTTCAGAAAGTCAGTCGTCAGCAGGTTGCAGACTTTAGCTACATGGATTTGTTGACTATGTACAAACCTATTGCGAAAAGCAAGCATCTGGGTACAAAAAAGATTAAGAATATTACTCCTGCCAAGTATGAGGACAGAGTCGTAACCAATATTTTCGGAAAACCCAGAAAAGATGACCATGGTAATGTCATCACTGAAAAAATCATAGTGGATAAAGGAGGTGAGATCTATTACACAGAGCAGGAACTGTACAATTTCTATCTGGTAAACGATTATCAGAAAGAGGCACTTAAGAACCTGAATGCGAATGGTATCTTGTACCAATAGTCATGGAAGAAATATGCTTCCGGATTCAGCCTGGCCCACAAGATCTGTCTGATGTAATGGCAGGCGAACCCTGCATCCGGAGTTAGTTTCGGAACCCAAATAACTTAAGGAACTTGCACGGAAGAGGTTTTATGTAAATCCAATTTTCCCGGAACATTAATATCCAATAAATACATGAACAGATTCACAGCTTTTATCACAATTCTTTGCCTGGTCACTTATTTGGATGCCCAAACCGGTCAGTTTACAGATCCGCGAGACGGGAAAGTATATAAGACCGTGCAGATCAGTGAACAGCTCTGGATGGCAGAAAATCTTAATTATGAAGCTGGAGCAGCAAGCTGGAAGTATTACAATAATGACACTCACGCTGCGACCTACGGGCGTTTATATGACTGGGAAACAGCAAAAATGGCTTGTCCTTTCGGATGGCATCTGCCCAGTAATGATGAATGGGTTAATCTTGTACAAAACCTTGGTGGCGAACCATTTGCCGGAGGTTTATTGAAAGAGTCAGGCACTTTTCACTGGAATGAGCCAAATGAGGGAGCGACAAACATAAGTGGATTTTCAGCATTACCGGGAGGATATGCTGAAAACGGTACATTCGATGGTCTCGGAGACTATTCTATTTTCTGGAACTCAGACAGTGAAGGTGAAGACGCTTTGGCCTTCCTGCTAAAGGCCGGGAGTACCTTTGCTACAAACATAATTGATAAGAAAAGTGCCGGTTACAGCGTACGGTGTCTTAATGACAAGACCTTTGCCAATACTGGAACAAATACCAGGCATTCTTATGATTCCATTACCGATAATCGGGACGGACAACTGTACAAAACCCTGCAAATTGGAGAACAGACATGGATGGCCGAAAACCTGAACTTCAATCCGGGTAGCAACTGCTGGTGTTATGACAACGTCGTTGATCTATGTAAAACCTACGGTCGCTTATATACTTGGGAAACAGCCAAAAAAGCCTGTCCTACAGGCTGGCATCTGCCAGATGATGCAGAATGGGCAAAGTTATTCGATCATCTTGGCGGCTTGAATTCGGCAGGGGGCAAAATGAAAGAAGCCGGGAACAAGCATTGGAGCAGGCCTAATATTGCTACAAATGCAAGCGGGTTTTCAGCATTACCCGGTGGAAGGTATATCAGGAATGAAGAAAACCATTTCGCTCAGATCGGCTCTTTCTCCATGTTTTGGTCGCTTTCTGAGAACAAGGAAGATGACGAATATGCCAATTATATATTTCTGGTAAACGGGTTTGACATCTATAAGCCTGACGGTGAAGAAATACATGTTTCAAGCGGGGAGAAGGAATTTGGGCTAAGTGTAAGGTGTCTAAAAGACTGATTTTGCAATTTAGTGTGTAGAAATACAGCACTGTTCTTTTTCGGAAAAATTACCCAGACATACTATCTATTCCAGGTTGGACGTCAAACTGACTAAAGGAAATAACACAAATTTTAAAAACCAAGCATATGGAAACTTTATCTTTCAGATCAAACAGATTCTGGCCATTATTCGGAAATCTAATTTTTCCTGATTACCTGACTGCAGACAATGAAAATGTCGTCTGCAAAAGGAAATTCCTCAAATTCCCGTGGTTCGGATCATGGAGCTTTATAGGCCATGATGTAACAAATGTCCTGATTGAAGATGTTGCCTTCTACGATTCAAGTGGCGTGTTTAACAACACCATTGAATTTGGTTATACTGACCAGATAACATTCAAGGGTATCTCAAAAGCCAATGCGAAGCTCCTGAAGGAACATTTTATTCAAAACGGAGCCAAAATAGGCAAAGAAGGCTTATCATTTAAATCATTGCCCTTCTCATCGCTGGCGGATATAGTCAGACCTATGAAATGGTTTATGAGGGAAAAGCTTGTTCTCACAGATGAAGCATTGATTTTTAATGCTAAAAAGATGTATTCAAACAAGACGACGTACATCCCCTACAACAAAATTTCTTACGGATATTTCGCAGGGCATCTTTCGAAGCAGATTTACATCCTTGGAGAACAGAATACCTTTTCCAGATACACCTTTTCAAGGAAAGCTGCCAGTATTATGCAGAAGAACATTAAGGAAAAAGGAGTTCAGATAGCTGCAGGAAAATCATTCCGTCCTTTCATTTTCGGCGCCAAGAGAAACATTTTGTATCCGGTTCGTCTGATCTGCACTGAAAATGAGCTGGTCTATCTTGACCTTTTGCCGGGCAAACCGAAGGAAGTAAAAATTATAAGATATAATGAAATAAAGGAGTACAAAAAAATTAAATGGTTCTCACTACTTGGCACAATACTTATCTCCGGAGAAACCTCAAATATCAGATCTGGTCAGGAAATGCAGTTTACGATCAACATTCCGAAAATGTGGTTTTTCCGCTGGAGGGTATTTTTCATATCAACGGGTATTCGTGCTATGATAAAGAAACATACAACATGATAATTTAATTGGTCCTTAATAATTCATAGTGAACATTAGGATAATATAATGATCTTAAGATATTTAAATCAAAAACTCATATTTTGTCTCTTATTCACTTTTAGCTATACCCTAACAGCACTGACAGCGCAGGACCAGGACTGCAACCGGTTCGTCAATACAGATTATGATGAGGTGACTGGCACCACATTGATCCGGATGAAAGATTATCTTTTTATTTCTGAGGATACAACGAGAAAGGTTGCCATATTTATAGCTCAAAAAATTGATGATCAGGGTGTTGAAACTTCCTTGACGCTTGATTGCAGAGACCTTGGATGCATAAGCAACGGGAATGCAATAAATTTCCTGTTCACTGACGGATCAAGAGAACAGTACACCAATATGAGTGATTTCAACTGTGTTGGCTTTGCTATGTTGTATATTGATATACCTGATTATGATGGAAATACTATACTCTCAACATTGATGAACAAAAAAATCCAAACCTTGCGGGTATCAGGCAATTATTCATATGTCCAGGTAAATTTGACAGAGGAAAATCAAGATCGTCTGATTGACGTTCTTAGGTGTTTAAAATAAATTACTTATGTCAGTATTGTAATAGTATTTGGATGCCTATTAGTGATAACTTTTATAAAATCAGATATAATGAAAACAACTACGAT
>CAYWCH010000293.1:0-3479 GCA_964456715.1 uncultured Anaerolinea sp.
ATGTTCGAGGACGGCAGCGACCACGGCATCGTGCGCACCATCATCGCCATGGCGTTGATCACCATGCCCGACCTGATCATTCTGGATGAACCCACCTCGGCGCTCGATGTTTTGACCCAGGCGAATATTTTCAACGTTTTAAAACGGTTAAAGCAGGAACTCGAGATCAGTTACATCTTGATCACGCACGATATCGCTACTTCGAGCGAACTCGCCGATAAAGTGGCTGTGATGTATGCCGGTCAGATCGTGGAGGTGAACGACGCGGTCAAATTCTTTATTGAGCCACTTCATCCGTACTCCAGGATGTTGATGGATAGTGTTCCGCGATTACGTGGTGTCAAAGAGCCGGATTTCATCGTAGGTCAACCCCCCAGCTTGCTGGATCCGCCCAAAGGCTGCCGTTTTGCAGACCGCTGCCCCAAGCGTTTCAGCGATTGTTCGAAAGAACCGCCTACCTTCTTGCACAAAGGCCATCAAGTAAAATGCTGGCTCTACAAGTGATCTGAGGAGCATATTCATGGAAAACGCCAAAGAAAAAAGAATTCTTGAAGCTGAAATGGATACCAGTGAAGACTTCACCAAAAAAGGTGTACTCCTTTCAGTTCAGAATTTAAAAGTTCATTTCGAATTGCGCAAGTTGGGTTTTGGCCGGGTGGGTTATGTTCATGCTGTGGACGGCGTGAGTTTTGACGTACATAACGGTGAAGCCATCGGCATCGTCGGCGAAAGTGGTTGCGGCAAGTCTTCATTGATGAAGACGATCCTTACTCTCTACAAACCCACCGAAGGAAAAGTGATCTTCGATGATATGGATCTGGCAAACCTGACCACGGAACAGGTCAGAAAGTATCACTCTGAAGTGGGTTATATCCAACAGGATCCCTATGGTGCCATGGCACCATTTATGAACGTGGAACGCATCCTGGGTGAACCCATGGTCATCAACGGGATTACCAATGTAGAAGAACGAAGAAAACGAATCATGAAGACCTTGGAAGAAGTAAAGGTCTTCCCGGTTGAAGATTTCCTGCCTAAATACCCACACCAGTTAAGTGGTGGTCAGCAGCAGCGTATCGTGATTGCACGATCAATGCTGTTGGAGCCGCGGTTCCTGGTGGCAGATGAACCCGTTTCAATGCTCGACGCTTCGGTTCGTGTTGAAGTTTTGAAGCTACTCCGAAGCCTGCAAGAGAAACGCCATCTGGCCGTGATCTACATTACTCATGACCTTTCCACAGTACGTTACTTCTCTCACCGCATCTTCGTCATGTATGCCGGGCAGATCGTCGAAAAAGCCAAAGTCAACGATCTCTTGAAATCCCCCGCGCACCCGTACACAGTTGCCTTGCTTGCAGCAACATCTGATCCTGATGGGAACAATGCCAAGGTCTTCAAGGAGTTGCCACCTGGTGAGCCGCCCAACCTGGTCAATCCTCCCGCTGGCTGTCGTTTCCACGAACGCTGTCCGAAAATGATCGCAGGTTTGTGTGATAAAGAGATTCCCCCTGAATTTGAAGTTGGATCGATGCACAACGTGCAATGCTGGTTATACAAAAAATGAAGAGACGATTTAATTTACAGAATCTGATCTATATAGGTTTTGTTCTACTCTTGCTTGGGATCATTTTGCCGTTGCTGATGATCATGCAGTATATCAAACCGACACTCTGGCTGGAATTTCTTTCATACACAATCTCTGTATTGGGGTTGATCCTGGGGATTGTCGGTATGGCCTATATGGTTGTCAAGAATAAAAAGAAAGAGTAATTTACAGAGAGTAAAAATAAACAACCTGAAAAAGGTTGTTTATTTTTTTAAGATGGAAACGCGGAAAATGAATCAATTGACTATGATTTATAATATTGGAAACAATTTCAGTGATAAAGGTGGATGAAGCATGAGATCAGTTGCATCATTTCAAAAATTGGGTTTGGGAGTTGCCCTGATATTGTTAATAAGTATGGGTCTCTCTGCTTGCGGAAATTCAGCCGTAACAACTGAGGCTCCAACAGTAGTTCCCACCGCGACATCTGTCCCTTTGAAAACATTGACGGTCTGTGTGGGTAATGAGCCTTCATCCTTATATATGTATGGCAACTCGTCTCAAGCGATGTGGAGCATCCTTGAAGGCGTCTATGATGGACCGATTGACACCATAAACTACCAACCCAGCCCGGTTATCTTGACCGAAATCCCATCACAAGAGAATGGCGGGATCACAATCCAGACGGCTTCGGTGAGCACCGGTGATCTGGTTGCGAACTCAGATGGCGATGTGGTGGCATTGGCCAAGGGGGTGAAGGTTTTCCCGGCAGGCTGCTCATCGAACGAGTGCATCACCGAATGGGATGGCAGCAGCGAACTGCAGGTTTCTCAAATGGTGGTCAAATTCAAGCTGCTTCCAGATCTCAAGTGGTCTGATGGACAATCGTTGACTGCGGATGATTCGGTCTACTCATATCAGGTGGCTGCTGACGCCGCAACCGCTGCCTCAAAGCAGTCAATCCGTAAGACTCAGAGCTATCAAGCAATCGACAACCAGATCGTTGAATGGGTGGGATTGCCCGGATACCTGACGCTCAGTCCATCATCTTATTTTTGGATTCCGTTGCCAAAACATCAGCTCAGCCAATACACGGCTGAACAGTTGAATACCGCAACCGAAACGACCCGTACTCCCATGGGCTGGGGACCGTACATGATCACCGAGTGGAAGAGCGGCGACAGCATCACGATGGTGAAGAACCCCAATTATTTCAGGGCTTCAGAGGGGCTGCCTTATTATGACAAGGTGGTGTTCAAATTCCTGGGGAATGTGCCTGTCACCGACCTGTCACCGGTCACCAACGGTGAATGCGATATTATTGATACTTCTGTTTCCATGGATAATCAATGGAATACCGTTCGTTCGCTTGAATTGAACGGCGAAGCAAAGGGATACTTTGGAGAAGGACCCGAATGGGAAGGGTTGAACTTCGGTATCAAACCCAGTTCCTATGACGACGTGTTCAATCCCTACCTGGATCGAGCCGATTTCTTTGGAGATGTCCGCACCCGGCAGGCGGTGGCCAGTTGCATCAACCGTCAGCAGATCATGAAATCTTACGTTTTCGGCCTGGGCACACTGCCCGATTCGTATCTGGCAGGCAATCACCCCTTCCATGTGCAGAACCTGGCAACCTACCCATATGACGTTGAAAAAGGCAAACAATTGCTGGATGAGGTGGGTTGGAAGGATACCGACAATGACCCGGCCACTCCGAGACTGGCGCGGGGAGTCAGCACAGTGTTAAATGACACACAATTCATCATCAACTACGTGGCTACCGACACAGAATTACACACCGAGATTGCAGAAAAGATGCAGACCAACTTGCAGGAATGCGGCATCACCATGAATATCAACCTTCTCCCCGCCGACCAGCTATACGCAGCCGGACCAGATGGGGTGGTGTTTGGACGCAATTTCGATCTGG
>CAYWCH010000294.1:0-1252 GCA_964456715.1 uncultured Anaerolinea sp.
AGCGTGGTACCGGGGATATTGAACCAGTTGCCAATCCAAACGACTTTGAAGTCCAATGGAGTGGTGTTGCCCATGACGTTCTTCCAGCAATAGTCAGCGCCCAAATAAGCTGCATTTGCCAGACGGCGGGTTTCATCATTGGTCAGAGGGCCAAGGAAGCCGATTTTGCCGGTCTTGGTGGTGAGGGCGGCTGCGCAGCCGGCCATCATCTTGCCGTATTCGATCTCTCCCATGATGTCGCTTTCCATGGTCATGGAAGCATCATAGTTCTTGCCCTCTTTCCAAGCAAAATCGCCGGAGAGGAAGATCACGGGGACATCGGGATGGGCCGCGGTGAACTCAATAACGCCATCTTTCATAGAATCCGAATTGAAAATGATGACCTTGGCGCCGCGGGCGAGCAATTGCTCTGCGTATTGGGCAACGGTCGTGTTCGGATCAGAGAAGACATTTTCTGCATACAGGAAGGCAGATTTTTCGATGTGGTCGACCACATACTTAACGCCTTCATAAGTTGCCTGCGACCAACCGCCATCAGTGGCAGGACCGACCAGTAAAATTCCGATGCAGAATTCATCTGCGCCGCAAGTGGCTTCGTCAGGTGTGGCAGCTGCCGGTGTTTTGCCACAAGCCGTCAATACAAGTGCCATGATAAGGAACAGACTAACAACGAGCCAAGCACGTTTTGAAAACATTATTCTCCTCCAGAAATTGAACAATTAGTTTAAAAAAACGAAAAACTGGAAGCAAGCTAACCTTGTTAACTTCACCTCCTTTCTTGGCTGAAGTTGCATTTTGTTGTTGAACTCAGAGATTGGTGCATGCCCGGTTTCATTACACTTTATGAAACCATACCAAATATTGTACACGTTCAACTCGTCTATACAACTTAAAATATGATTATTTTTAAGGTTCTAGTCTGACATCTTACCAATATAACACGCTCTGCCTGTCGGTTACGACAGGCAGAGCAGACTTGCACTAATTATTGACGATCCAGGTACCGGTCTCGCCCTTTAAGGCTCGGCCAATATTTTCCGGGTTCGTGATCAAGGCTTCCTTGCCGCCATTTTCAAGGTAGGCAATGACTGCCTGGATCTTGGGGGCCATGGAACCTTTGGCAAAGTGACTGCCTTCAGCCAGATAAGCCTTGGCCTCTGAAAGGGTGATGCGATCCAGCCACTTTTGATCGGGTTTGCCGTAATTAACGGCCACTCTCTCAACCGCTGTGGAGATGAGGAACAGATCGGCG
>CAYWCH010000294.1:1262-3467 GCA_964456715.1 uncultured Anaerolinea sp.
GTGGATCAAGCGAGCCAGCAGACTGCTGGCGAAGTCTTTATCGATCACTGCTGCTGTACCAATGCAACCACCTTTACCGTCATCGATGACGGGGATGCCACCGCCGCCAACAGTAACGACGATGGTACCGGCATTGAGCAGTCCCTTAACGGCTTCGATCTCGATCACTTCCTGTGGAATCGGGGAGGCCACCACCCGACGCCAACCACGACCGGCATCCTCGACCACATTCCAGCCGAGCTCTTTCTCGCGGCGTTTGGCTTCAGCTTCATCCATGAATCCGCCAATGGGTTTGGTGGGGTTTTGGAAGGCTTTGTCGTTCTTATCCACTTTCACCTGGGTAATCACTGTGGCAACAGATTTATTGATGCCTCGGCGTTTCAATTCGTTTTGCAGGGTTTGTTGAAGAGAATAACCGATCGCGCCCTGGCTGTCGGCACCGCAGACATCCAGCGGAACTTCGTGCATACCTTCTGTTTTGGCAGCAATTTCTGAGCGGCGCAGGATGAATCCGACCTGCGGGCCATTGCCATGCCCTACTGCCACATCCCATCCAGCTTCGACCATATCAGCAATATGCTTCGATGTTTCAGCGGCGGCGATATATTGATCTTCGACGGTCACTTTCTTGGGATCCAGGATGAGTGAATTTCCGCCAACTGCAACAACTGCTAATTTTTTTACCATTGTTTTCCTCTATTGATAATTGACTAACCCATGGTCAAAGCCATGACCGCTTCTTGAACGTGCATGCGATTTTCGGCTTCATCATACACGACAGATTGCGGTCCGTCCATTACGCCATCGGTGACCTCAATATTGCGGTCAGCGGGTAACGGGTGCATGTAGATCGCGTCCGGTTTGGCCAGTTTCATCCGGCGTTCATCGGTGATCCAGCTCTCGTACTTCTTAATGATCTTGGCGCCTTCATCGGGATCGGGGGTATGAACCATTGCGCCCCAGGATTTGGCGTAGATGATATCTGCGTCTTTAAAAGCTTCATCCATGTCATCGACAACGGTGAAGTTGGTGCCAAATTTCTTGGCCTGTTCGCGAGCCTGATCCATGATCCCGGGCATGAGTTTGAATTCAGGTGGATGAGCCAGAACAACATCCATGCCAAAGCGCGGCATTTGCAGAACAAGTGACTGCGGCACGGACATCGGTTTCTGGTAAGAAGCTGCGTAAGCCCAAGATACGACCATCTTCTTACGGCGCAGATCGCGGCCTTTTTTCTCAACGATGGTCATCAAGTCAGCCAGGCACTGGAAGGGATGATAGATGTCGCATTGCATGTTCAGAACAGGCACGCGTGAAGCCTTGGCGACTTCATTCAAATAGCCATTGCCAACACCCCAATCGACGTGGCGGATGGCAATACCATCGAAGTAACGGCCAAAGATCTCACCAATCTCTTTGGGAGTATCACCATGACTGATCTGGGTTGTGCGAGACTCGATGAAAGCGGCATGTCCGCCGAGGTGAGCCATTCCTGCTTCAAAAGAACCGCGGGTTCGGGTACTGCTGAAGAAGAACAGCATGGCCAGCACTTTATCGCGCAAATAGGGAGTCAGTTCATTCAAAGCGCGTTTCCGTTTTAAATCGAAAGCAACATCAAGGACGGTTTCGACTTCCTCTTTTGAGAAATCGAGATCGCCGATAAGATCACGTCCGTGTAAAAAACTTTGCATAATTCCTCCGGTATCCTTTTCCACTCCGAAGAGGGATAACTCCCTCTCCGGAGCGAATTTGATTAGCACTATTCCATTTTACCCAAAACGAGGCTAAGCAGTGCCATACGCATCACAACACCGTTGAAGGCTTCCTGCCAGTAGCGGGACCAGCGGGTGATGTCCACATCCGCAGGAATCTCGTCCATGCGGGGCAGAGAGTGCAGCAGGATGGCATCTGACTTGGCTTTCTTGGCCAGCAGCTCGCGGGTGATCTTGTAATTGGCGGGGGTCTGTCCATGCTCGCCGGCTTCCTGGCGGCTCTTGGTGTAATCAGGTTGAACAACCGGTTCGACGAGAATGACATCAGCTTCGGCGATGGCCTGTTCAACGTGCTCGGCTTCTTTAAAATTCAAGCTGTATTGCTTGAGTTCGGCCTTGAATTCATCGGTCAGGGTCATTTCGGGGGGTGCGACATAGGTTATGGGGCAATCGAACTGGGTCAGGGCATATGAGAGGGAGTGCATGGTGCGCA
>CAYWCH010000295.1:0-3156 GCA_964456715.1 uncultured Anaerolinea sp.
AGCGGGACCGCCCGAATGGTTCGCAAATTCTCGGTGATATCTTCGCCGATCTCCCCATCACCACGGGTTGCCCCTTTGATAAAGGTGCCGTTTTCATAATGCAGCACCACAGTCAATCCATCGATCTTGGGTTCCATGACGAAACCCGATCCAGCCACCCGTCCATCCAGTTTGACGATGCGGTCATACCAGGTGCGCAGATCATCCGCGTTGAAAGCATTCGCCAAGCTCAGTATCGGTGCTGGATGCTTGACCTTCACAAAGCGATCGAGCGGTCGGGAACCTGCCCGCCGTGTTGGTGAATCCGGTGTGATCCATTCCGGATGCAGACTCTCTATCTCGCGGATTCGCACGATCATCCTGTCAAATTCCGTATCGCTGATCAGCGGTGCATCCAGCACATGGTAGCGGTAATTGTGAAAATTGATCTCTTTCTTAATTTTTTCATACTCGATCAACAGAGAATCGTCAGCCATAATTCGCTCCTCAGTAAATTATAGCAGTATCACCTTGCTTCACTTGATGCAGAAACAAAAATGACATAAAGACTCAATTAATTAGTTTATAGTTATGTGATTGTAATTTTGCGGTATTTTTATTCGTTTCATCAGCTTAACCGATTAGAATAAAAATCAGATAAGTAGTAATGGATTTATTGTTGTACCCCAACAGGAGAGGCCATGGACCGAAACGAATTTATCACCAATGAAACGGATATGATCATCCAGAATCTGATCTCTGTTTGGGTGGACTTGCTGGATGCCAGAAACCTGGAATCGAAATCGCATAATGAGCGCATCACAGAACTGGCTGTCCGTTTTGGGAAAAAACTCGGATTATCCCCGGAAATTCTCAGGAATCTATACTTTGGTTCCCAATTACACGATATTGGTGATCTGGGGATTCAAGATGCCGTACTTCTCAAAAAGGAAAAACTGACAGAAGAAGAATTTAATTCTGTAAAAAACCATCCCATAATTGCCCAAAAAATGATGGAAGATAGTCCATATCTTTCTCCATTTATCGATATTCCATTACACCACCATGAACGCTGGGACGGTAAAGGTTATCCAAAAGGTCTCAAACAGGAAAATATTCCTCTTTGCGCCCGAATTTTCTCAGTTGTCGATAGCTGGGAAGCCATGACCAACGATCGGCCTTTCCGTAAGGCCATGATGCGAGAGAACGCCATATCCATTTTGAAGGAAGGTCGTGGCAGTCAATTCGACCCGGATTTGCTGGATCAATTCATTTCCATGCTTGAAGAAAAAGAGAGCCCCACAGATGGCAAAGAATTGATCCTGGTTGTGGATGACGAACCCTACCTGCGTCTCGCCTTGAAAGATTTCTTCTCTGCTGAAGGGTTTGATTGTAAAGTCGCCGGCAGCGGCAAGGAAGCCCTGACGTTGCTTGAAACGGTTACCCCCTCCCTCATCATTTCAGATATCATGATGCCTTCAATGAATGGTTTCGATTTTAGAAAATCACTGCAACTCATCTCAGATGAATTGGCTGAAATTCCTTTCATCTTTCTCTCTGCAAAAACCAGTGTGCAGGATAAAACTGAAGGCTATGAACTGGCCATCGATGACTATATTACGAAACCCTTCGAACCGCAAGAATTACTGCAGAAGGTGAAGGCGATCTTGCGTCGCAGCAATTCGAGCCGAAGAAAAGAAGAAGCCAGTTTTTCCAAACAGAAAGAGCAACTTACCCACGTGATCACCCGCAACACCACCCATGAGTTGAAATCCCCATTGGGAATCATTATTGGTAATCTCGAAGTGGTGATGCGCAAGTTCAATAACTCAGTCGATCCGATGATCGCTCCCTGCCTGGCTGACGCACAGACCAGCGCCAAACGTCTCCAGGGTGTCATTGATCAACTGCTTTACCTGTATAAAATTGATAACGATATCCATTCAGATCAACTGGTTGAAATTAACCTGGAAAAGGATTTCACATCTCTTATCCGTGAATCCATTAATAACTGGTCTTCCAAGGATTTGAAACTGAACCTGGATATCGCAGAAAACCTGCGTTTCCTTGCTCCTTTCGATGGCTTTACCTACACCCTTACTCAATTGATTGATAATGCCTGTAAATTTGCCAATCAAAATGGAGAGATCAATATTTCTCTGTTCAATGAGAACGGAAATATTGTCTTGACGATCGAAAATTCCGGTGAGCGGATTCCACCTTTGATGCGTGAAAAGGTATTTACCCGGTTTTACCAGGTGAGCGATGGTGATAATCGCGACGCTTCAGGGTTGGGGCTGGGTTTAGCCATTGCAAAGAATTTCGCAGATTCCTGCGGAGGAAAGATAGAGATCCTCGATTCAAAGATCGGATGCAAGATCAAACTGCAGATCCCCTATATCCAATCTGAAATTGTCCAAGAGATGCCATTGTCATCGATTCCGGTTTGAAGTAAAAGCGAATGACAGATCAGTCTGTTGTCGATGCAGTATTATCATCCGGCATGGAAGCAAACCACTCTTTCTCAACTGTTCAAACCGATGCAACCACGTTGGTTGATTCCCGCCTCGAATTCGATCGTCTTCTGGCGCGATTGGTCGGTCAAATCTCTTCGAATCAATATAAAGATCTGAATTCAGCTCTTACTTCAGCGCTTTCTGAACTTGGCAAAAGTCTCAAACTTGACCGGGTTCATTTATTTACCTTTGATTTTGCCAGAGAAACAATCTCCGCGATCCATGAATGGTGTAATGATGGGGCTCTTAGCATTCTCGATCAATTGCAGAATATTCCATTTGCGGAGTTTTCCTGGTTTACATCATTGATAAAAAGCAATCATCCAATTGCAGTTGATGATCTTCATCAACTCTCAATCGACGCACTCCCTGAACATGATTTCCTTGCCGGGTTGGGTATTCGTTCAGTGAATATCGTTCCCATGCGGTCACATGGGAATTTAATTGGCCTGATCAGTTTTGAATATACCCGCGATGTTCACAAATGGCAGGATAACAGCCAGATTATGTTCACCATCCTCTCTGAGGTGATTGCGAATGCAATTGAGGGAAGCAACACACACCGGCTTATTGAGATCAATGAAGCCCGCGAAAGACTTTTCATCGACGCCATACCAGCGCTGATTGTACGTATCGACAATCATGGCCGGGTGCTCAATTA
>CAYWCH010000295.1:3173-3466 GCA_964456715.1 uncultured Anaerolinea sp.
CGCAATATGTGTCGCTTCACGCGTCTTCCGTTGTCAACTCCCTGGACGATCTATTCGAGAGGCCTATTGCTGACAGAATTTTCAAAGAACTGGCATTTTCCAATAATTTCAAACCTGCCAAGGAATATGAATTTGAAATCACGGTTGCAGGGAAAGACATCACGGTAGAGATGAAATACACTGCTTCCGATCGAAATGAAGGTATTCTTGTTTTCCAGGATATTAGTGAAAAGAAAAATCTAGAAAGATTAAAAAACGATTTCATCAACAACGCGACCCATGAAATGCGTACG
>CAYWCH010000296.1:0-3405 GCA_964456715.1 uncultured Anaerolinea sp.
TTTAGCGGAGCTGCACATGACAGAACAAAAGATCCGTGTCTTGATCGCCAAACCGGGCCTGGATGGCCACGACAGGGGAGCCAAGGTGGTGGCCAGGGCTTTACGTGATGCCGGCATGGAAGTGATCTACACCGGTCTGCGTCAGACCCCCGAGATGGTCGCAGAGGCCGCGCTGCAGGAAGATGTGCAGGTGGTTGGCCTTTCGATCCTCTCAGGAGCCCATCTGGCACTTGTGCCGCGGGTGATCGAGCTGCTGCGCGCCAACGGGCAAAACGATGTGCTGTTGTTTGTCGGCGGCATCATACCCGAAGAGGATATCCCGGCCCTCTTAAATGCCGGGGTGAATGCCGTTTATGGCCCCGGGACTCCGACGACGAAGATCATCGAAGACATTCACGCAAGCGTAAAGTTTTAGCGCTTTATCAGACTAAATATCTGAAACGCAAGTCTCTTTTCATTCAGGCCGGGACTCAGGTGAACCTGGCGCTTCAATAATTAAAGAGGATCTGTCATATGCCAACCCAAGAGGATATCACATCCAGCGATCGTTTGAGCCTCGCGCGTTTCTTAACGCAGGTGGAGAACGGCGACCCGGAAGCGCGTTCGTTGCTGGATACTCTGTACCTGCAATCGGGTAAGGCCCACTGTATTGGTGTGACCGGAGCGCCGGGAACAGGAAAATCCTCGCTGGTGAACCGGTTGACACTGCACATTCGCCAGGAATTGAAGAAGACCGTGGCGATCATTGCGGTTGACCCTTCCAGCCCATTCACCGGTGGAGCGATCCTGGGAGACCGGCTGCGCATGCGCGATCTTGCAGGAGATCCCGGCGTGTTTATTCGATCCATGGCGTCCAGGGGCGCGTTGGGCGGCCTGGCGTTGGCCACGAACCAACTGGCACGGATCTTTGATGCGGCGGGATTCGATTACGTGATCGTTGAGACGGTGGGAGCCGGACAATCTGAAGTGGAAGTGGCCAGCCTGGCTCATTCAACCATTGTCGTTGAAGCGCCCGGGTTCGGAGATGATATCCAAGCCATCAAGGCTGGCATCATGGAGATCGCCGATATCCTTGTCATTAACAAGGCAGACCTGCCGGGAGCGGATATCACCGAACGCGCCCTGCGCGCCAACCTTGAATTGGGATACAATCGGACGGTCACGCAGAAACCCGGTCACGTGGAAACTGGCAGCAGAACCACCAACGAGAACACTCAATGGCTGCCGCCCATTGTCAAGACGGTGGCAACGACCGGCGAGGGGATGACCGGGCTGTTGGACGCGCTGGGCAGGCACCGAGAGTATCTGACGACCAGCGGCAAAATGAAGGAGCTGGAATTAAAACGGCTGGAAAATGAGCTAATGAGCCTGCTGCAATCCCGCCTGACGAGTGATTGGATTAAAAAAGCAGGAACGCGTAAAATGGAATCAGCATTAATGGAAGTGGTCAACCGGCGCTGGTCGCCCAACCAGGCGGTTGATTGGTTGATCGAGCAATCATTTTAATCATTATTTGAGGTGTAGCATGGAAAGAACGTACATTAAAGATCTTCGCAATTCAATCGATCAAACAGTCTGCGTCAATGGTTGGCTGCAAACCCTGCGTGACCAAAAGAAACTGCAATTCCTGATCCTGCGTGACCCGACCGGTTTGGTCCAGGTGGTGCACTGGAAACCGAACAACGAAGCCCTCGCCGAGCAGATCTCGCAGATCGGTCAGGAATCCGCGGTGATTGTCACCGGCAAGGTGATCGATAATCCCGTAGTCAAATTGGGCGGGCTTGAGATCCAGCTTGAAAGCCTGACCATTGCCAATAATGCAGAAACACCACTGCCGTTTGATCCTTTCGCTGAGACCCTGCCCACCCTCGATTACCGCCTGGACTGGCGCTATCTTGACCTGCGGCGCCCCATCAACGCGCTGCTCTTTAATGTGGAGACCACGGTCGAAGCTGCCATGCGCGAGTACTGGCTGAACAACAGCTTTATGGAAATTCACAGTCCGAAGCTTGTTGGCGCCCCAAGCGAAAGCGGCGCCGAGCTGTTTTCTCTGGATTATTTCGAGCGCAAAGCCTACCTGGCCCAGTCTCCGCAGTTCTACAAACAAATGGCGATGGCTGCCGGTTTTGAGCGCATTTTCGAGATCGGTCCGGTTTTCCGCGCCGACCCGTCTTTCACCGCGCGTCACATGACCGAGTTCACCGGCGTGGATGCGGAGCTTTCTTGGATCGACTCACACGAAGACGTCATGGTTTCTGAAGAGACCATGCTGCAGCACGTTTACCAGACCGTGAAAGACAAACACGGCGAGGCCATCAAGGAACTGTTTGGGGTCGATATCGTAGTACCCAAACTCCCGTTCCCGCGCATCACCATGAAGGAAACCGTCGAAATCCTCAAGAGCCGCGGCTATACCCTGCCGACCGACAAGAAGGGCGACATCGATCCAGGCGGTGAGCGTGAAATCGCTGCCTACGTGAAGGAAAAGTACAACCACGACTTTGTGTTCATCACCGATTGGCCGATCACCGTGCGCCCGTTCTATCACATGCGTAAAGATGAGGACCCCACCTTGACCCGCAGCTTTGATCTGATTGCCAGCGGTTTGGAGATCACCACCGGCGCGCAGCGCGAACACCGGGCGGAGGTCTTGTTGAAACAGGCTGAAGAAAAAGGGCTGCACGCAGAACCCATCCAGTTCTACCTGGATTTCTTCAAATATGGTTGCCCCCCGCACGGCGGCTATGGGCTGGGCTTGTCGCGTTTGCTGATGGTGCTGCTTGGCATGAACAACATCCGCGAAGCGGTCTACATCTTCCGCGGACCAACGCGCTTGAATCCGTAATTTTTGGAGGCAGGAATGATCATCGGTGAACGGGTCAGATTACGAGCCATCGAGCGGGAGGATCTTGCCCGCTGTGTGCGCTGGCTTAACGACCCAGAGGTAATTGCAAATCTTTTGGTGAACTATCCTCTGTCAACCATGATGGAGGAAAAATGGTACGAGCGTCAGTTGGAGACCCCTCCCACCTCAGGGCAGGGGTTTGCCATTGAAACGCTGGTCGGGGACGAATGGGTGCATATCGGCAATTGCGGTCTGCACGAGGTTGAACCCGTAAATAACACGGCTGAATTTGGTATCATGATTGGTGAGAAGGATTTTTGGAACAAAGGACTTGGCCGTGAAGCCACCAGACTGACGCTAAAACACGGCTTCGACAACCTGAACCTTAACCGGATCTATCTCTATGTTTTCCAGACAAACCCGAGAGCGGCACGAGCTTATGAGGCAGCCGGGTTTGTTAAGGAAGGTGTTTTGCGGCAGGGTGTATATAAGAACGGATGTTACATTGATGTAGTATTAATGAGTATCCTGCATTCTGAATGGAAGGGTTTGTAGATTGA
>CAYWCH010000297.1:0-3390 GCA_964456715.1 uncultured Anaerolinea sp.
GATGCCAAAAACGGCCCATCTTCTGGAACGCGGGTTCGCCGGTTCAGCGTGCAGCCCAATCCAGTAATTGACCAGGGTGAGCAGCCCAAGTACGATGATGAATTTCCATGACCAGGTCGCCAGGAACCCGAGCGAGATGGCCAGTAGCCAATACTTGCGGAACCTGGCAGGCAGCCAATGATGGATCAAAGCAGCAGCAATGGCGCAGACAAAGAAAATGGCGGAAGTAACTGTCATGGTTTGGCCCCGCTGTTCTCAGCCATGAGGCATGCCTGTTCTTCGATGCAAAGTCCGGCCAATTGTTCAGCCAGAAGTTTGGAGTAGACGGCAGCCCCTTCCTTGTTCAAGTGATGGTTGTCCGCGCGACCGCTCAGAGGGATGAGATCATACGAAACAGCAGGGACGAAAATTCCACCCGAGCCATCGACGATGGAGCTGATCTTTAGCAGATAATCTTCCCTCACCGATGGATCTTCAACATAAGCATAAAATGTGGGGTAAACAGGGATTTCGGTCACGATCAGGAGCGTTCCCTGATCACTGTATGAAAGGATGTTCTCCAGTGTTGCCTGTCTGGCCGGGTCGATTTTGTAGTCTTTGAACAAGGCAAAATTATCTACTTCATCCGGATCGTCAGGGTTGGGGGCGGTGGTGATGTCTTTGCCAACCTTTTTTTCAGGTTCGTACCCCTGTTTGGATGTGTCATTCTGGCGCTTGATCTCAAACAAATAGTTGTCCAAAAAATCAGACTGACCCCAGAAGCGCAGGGGTAAGACCCGCTGCAGGGCAAGCGAGTTACTTTCGAGGAATCCCTCGAGAGAACCATTGCCCAACTGCTGTTGAATCCACGCATTTGAAATGAAATCGCTGGTCGTCTGGTTGCCGTTGCCGGCGATATAATCGCGCATCTCTGTATATAAAATGATGACGCGGGGATGGTATTTCTCCATGAGGATCTTTGCCAGGTCTGAGAGCGGTTCGATGGTCAATCCCTCGACACCAAAATTGAAGATGCGCGCGTCCTGGCCGGTCAGCTCTTTATACCTGGCTGCCATGATCTTGGGATTGATACCGGTGTTGACCATGGAATTTCCCAGCAGGATGACATCCACGCCGCCATTTTCTCTGACGTAATCTTCAAGTTTGAACCACTTGATTTCGAATTGGGTGTGATAGTTTCCCACCGAACGAAGCGGAAACACACTTTCGCCAATTTGCAGACGGAACGCGCCTTCCAATAAGCCTGCCAGGATAACGAAAACTAGCAAGCCTGAAAAGAGCGCGTTGATTATGGAATGGGAAGTTTTTTTCATTTCAGCCGGTCTGTTTGGAACAGGGGATTGAATGGATATTAAAAATGGACCGATTTCTTGATGAGATCAGTCCATAATTATAACCCAAGCAGATAAACTCATTTCACTCAGCAGGTTGGTCTTTCTGGCTGCGTAGAATCTCCTTCAGGCGCGGATGGTCCGCATAAAAACCGCGATAACTTTCGGGCAGCAAGGCCGCAATCTGGCACATGATCTCCTCAGTCAGTTGGCTCAATTGCTCTTCGCGTTTGCCGCGTTCCAACACCGGAGCGGGGATCATCTTGCCAAATTTTGCGGTGATCTTCGGCTTTTGGAAGGTAATGGCCTTTTTAAAGGAACCGATCGTACCGGTGATCGCCACGGGCACAATAGGAACGCCGGCGCGCACAGCCAGAAGTGCGGTACCTGGTTTGCCTTCAAGTAAATATCCCGCCTTGCTTCGGGTACCTTCAGGAGAGATGCCCACCGCCTTGCCCTGTTCCAGGGCTTCCATGGCGGAACGGAAGGCGCCAAAATCCGCGCGATCTCTGTCGATCCAAATACCTTCAGCAGTGACGATGAACCAGCGCAGCAACGGGTGTTTGAGATACTTGGTCGTCACCAGCGCGGTCATTTCAGGCCGGTTGGGGATGGCGAAAAGTACGGGAATGTCCATGCGGCTCAGGTGGTTGGTGGCGATCAGTACCCCACCGGTATCAGGAATGTTCTCAATTCCTTCGAACTGGGTGTCAGTCAGCACATGTAATAACCAGACGATGAACCTGCGCAAATTGTGTGATTTCTCACTCATGAAACCTCCGTTTTGTTACTGGCATTTATAATAACACATCGGTTAGATAAAGTTGCGCGGTCATTGCCGTATTTTGCCATGTCAACACGGAAATAATTGTGGTAGACAGGTTGATTATGGCACAAGTATCGCTTCAATAGGGTAAAAAAGGCTGAATTTTCAACCATCGTGGTTTGCGGGAGTATGATAAAATTTTTCTTTGCTCTTTATGCTCTTTAAAGACAAGGAAAAATCTATGTCAAACACAGAAACCATGACCAAAGAAAAAGGTGGTTTGATCAGTTGGATTATCCGCCTGGTCAAAGGCATGCTGGTGGGTATTGGCGCCATTGTGCCGGGGCTCTCCGGCGGCGTTCTGATGGTGATCTTCGGAATATACGAACCGTTGATCAAGTTTCTGGCCAATCTCAAGCATAAATTCATTCAGAATATCCTCTTTTTCCTGCCGGTCGGAATCGGCGGTGCGATCGGCGTTGTGGCATTCTCTGCGGTGATCGACTACGCTTTCTCTCATTTTGCCGCCCAGTTCATCTGGCTGTTCGTCGGCTTCATTGCAGGCACCCTTCCTTCCTTATGGAAAACCGCGGGGAAAGAAGGCCGCAAGACCTACCATTGGATCGTTCTGGCAGTCTTGGCGGTCGGGACCTTCCTGTTCATGCGCTGGATGGAAAACATCGGTAATGTCTCCATGACCCCGAATTTCCTGGTCTGGATCATGAGCGGCGCTATTTTCGCGCTGGGTATGATCGTGCCCGGCATGAGCCCATCGAATTTCTTGATCTACCTCGGGTTGTATCAGCCCATGGCCAACGGGATCAAGATGCTGGATTTCGGCGTGATCATCCCATTGATGATCGGCGTTGTGTTGTGCATCCTTCTGTTCTCCAAACTGGTGGCCTGGCTCTTTAAAAAAGCTTATCCCTTCATGTATCATTTCATCCTGGGCATCGTTGTTGGCAGTACTGCCGCCATCATCCCTTCGGGCGTCACCGGCTGGACCATCGCGGTTTGCGCGGTATTGTTCGTGCTTGGCGCAGCCGCTTCGTACTCACTGGCCAAGGTGGATGAAAAACATCCCCACGAATCGATCTTCTAACAAATGGGTGTTTACAGAGCACCTCTGGGAACAGAAGTGCTTTTCATTTGGAGTACAAGGTCAAAGAGTTGTTCGTACCAATCACTCATTGAATGGAAATTTCATTGCGCTCGGGATTTTGTTGAGGCGCGCTCACAACTGGAAAACTCGGCGGTCTGGCTTCCTTTTGCAACCGGTGGTTGACCAGTGTC
>CAYWCH010000298.1:0-3387 GCA_964456715.1 uncultured Anaerolinea sp.
TACTGGGCGTACGCCGATTACCTGAAGGTGATGGAGCTGACCGAGAACATGATCGCCTTTGTCTGCGACAAGGCGCTGGGCACCCGCAAGGTCACCTTCAACGGCACCGAGATCGACTTCACCCCGCCCTGGAAGCGGGTGGACCTGCGCCAGGGTTTGATCGATGCTACCGGCATTGACATCAATGCCCACCCGACCGCCGCCACTTTGGTCAAGGCCATGCAAGAAAAGGGCATGAAATTCAATCCTGACGCTGCCCGCGGCAAGCTGATCGATCATCTGCTGGGTGAGTATCTTGAACCCACTTTCCTCCAGCCGACTTTCCTGTACGATTATCCGCGCGACATCTCTCCGCTGGCCAAGAACAAACCCGGCGATCCGAGCACCGTGGAACGCTTCGAAGGATTTGCCGGCGGCATGGAATTGTGCAACGCATTTACGGAATTGAACGATCCGCTGGAACAGGAAGCGCGCTTCCTGGAAATGGGCCGCGAGTACAAGGCCGACGATGAAGAGCGCAACCCGATGGATGAGGATTACCTGAAAGCCATGTCTTACGGCATGCCCCCGCAGGGCGGCTTCGGTATGGGCATTGACCGCCTGGTGATGCTTCTGACCGGGTATCACAGCATCCGCGAGGTGATCCTGTTCCCGCATTTACGGAGCACAGAGGAATAAGCAAAAAAACTCCCGCCGAGGCGGGAGTTTTTTTTATCAGTTCTGGGGTGGTTGCCAGGCCGGGTCTTTTTCGACCGAGGGCAGGTTGGTGAGGTTGGTGAGCCCTGATCCGTCGATGTTGATGATGTAAATTTCCTGATCGCCGTCGCGTTCACTGGTGAAAATCACCCATTCTCCATCCGGAGACCAAGAGGCGGCGTAATCTTTACCAGAATCGGTCAACGGATTCACGGTCCGGCCGCGATCTTTGAACACAGCCGTATAAAGGTTCTTTTTATCTCCCTGGGTGCGCGTATAGACGATCATTGAGCCATCCAGGGTGATATCCGGTTCTGAGACGTTGCCCAAGCGGCCGGCGTCCGATGACATGTCAAATTTCTTGGTGTCTTTGTAGAGGCTCCAGATGTCGTGCATGGAAAGGATGCTGAGATCGCTGTATTGCATGACATAGATCATGAATTCATCGTTGGGAGTCCATACGGGCTGTTTTTCGGCAAAATGATCGCTCTTGTTGCCGATCAATGAATAATCGGCAGCTTCGAGAAGAAAGATCTGCGGCATGCCATCATCGCGGTAATAGCTGGTATAGGCAATGTATCTTCCGGTTGGCGACCAGGCGGGGTCTTCATCGTCGCCGGCGCGGTTGGTGATATCCACCGGTTCGGCGTTTTCCTGCAAGAGGTCAAGCACATAGATATCTTCGGCATAAGGCGTACCATTTTGGGCAAATTCCTTGCTCTCGCCGACGAAGAGGAGCTTGGTACCATCGGGCGACCAACTGGGCTGGGACTTGTCACCCGGAGTAAAGGTCACCTGCGTCATATTGGAGGCAACGACCTTGCCGTTGCCATCTACGCCAATGTCCATCAGCCATATTTGAGTGTAACCGTCTGCCTGGCGGTTGCTGGCGAAAGCCACCCGTCCGCCGCGGCCAATGGGTTGAGTGGTAACTTCGATGGTTGGGGTGGAAGTGATCTCCAGGGTCGGAGTCAGTGTGGGGGCTTCTGTCAGGGCAACATCGCTGGCAGCAGCCGTGGTCACGGTGGGGGTTAAAGTCAATGTCGGCGCCAGGGCAGCGGGGAAATTCTCAAGCAGGCCGAGCGCGTTCAAACCGAAGTATCCGCCAACGACCGCCGCGAGCAGGAGCAGGAGGATGATCGCTGCCGCAGGACTGCGTTTGCGCCGGGGTTGGGATGCGCCTGACAGAGCAGGCGGAGTGACCGGAGGGACTTGATCGGGTGGGTGTTTCCGTGAGGAGAATACCGTCTTTTGGTTCTGAGCATTAGCCTCTTCCGGTGCTGCATTGGTGAGGCAGTCAATGAAATCTTTCACAGAAGGGAAGCGTTCATCCAGCTTGACCGACAGCGCGCGTGTGATAGCCGTGCTCACATGGTCCGGAACATTTGGTACCGCCATATCCAGCGGGATGAATTGTGCGGCTCCGATCATGCGTTGGGCGCTGTCAACCGGCGGCTTGCCGGCGATCAGATAATATATGGTCGCTGCCAGACTGTATTGGTCGGTGTAGGGGCCGGTGCGCAGACCGCTGACCTGCTCGGGTGGGGCGAAGCCGGGGGAGAATGCCCAAGCGCCTGTCTGTGTTTCCTGGGAGGGATCGCCCGATTTGGCGATACCGAAATCAACCAGGATCACATCGTCTGAAGGAGTGACTTTAATATTGGATGGCTTGACATCGCGGTGAAAAATGGGAGGTTTGCGGTTGTGCAGATAGGTAAGCGCGTCACCCAGTTCGACCGCCCATTTCAACACTTTATCCAGGCTGATCTTCTTCTTGCTTTCCACCAGCTTGCGCAGGTCGTCGCCGGGGATGTAATCCATCACCAGGATCTGGCAATCGGTGTCGGAAAAATAATCGATGACGCGGGGGAGGTTGGGATGTTTGAGACTCGCGAGCAGGCGGGCTTCTCGGATGAATTGATTGGAAGCGGTATCGTTGAGGTTATGGTTGATCTTGACCGCCACCTGGGTGTCCAGAGACAGGTCCTCGGCAAGATAGACCTCACCCATGCCTCCCTGCCCCAGCAGTGAAGTGATCTTGTAGCGTTCTTTTAGGACCAACCCCGGCGCAATTTTCTGCATAATACTCCTATTATCCCAGAATATTCCCTTAATGATATACAGATTCTCTGTTATCCGTCAATCTGTTTTTGGGGGAAATTCCCGGTAATTGTTGATATTCTATTCGCAAATCAAATTTTGGATAATGATAACCCGAAAAATGTATGAAATACTTTCGACTCTGCAGTGGAGCGGGAGGCGGGACTACGAAGTGTCCCCGAGTTAAAAGAAAACAACCCTGAAAGGGTTGTTTTGAGCGGGCAACGGGAATCGAACCCGTCTAAGTAGCTTGGAAGGCTACCGCACTACCACTATGCTATGCCCGCATGGGTGGTTCAAGGACTGTATTATAACCAAAAAAAGACACTTTGTGAATAAACTCTTTTTTTAGTAGTGCCTTGAATTCCGGGACAAATCACCAATCAATAAAAGAGTTCAAGCAATACTGCAAAAATGCGGGAAGAACATTCTAAGGGATTGTGCAGGCAGACGGCACGGCTTCGTAGTCGTTGGTGAATTTGACGTACAGCGTATCCGGCAGCAGATCGATGTCCTTGCCGTAGACATCGCGCAGGATCAAGCGGAATGTATTGACCGGAGTGATAGTCGGATACAGGTCATCTTTCATGT
>CAYWCH010000299.1:0-3379 GCA_964456715.1 uncultured Anaerolinea sp.
TGGCGCAGATCACGGTCTACGCCGGCGCCATCATGGTGCTGTTCCTCTTTGTGATCATGATGCTCGGCGCTGAAAAACTCAAGGAACAGGAACCGCTCAAATGGCAGCGCCCGATCGCGATCTTCCTCAGCCTGGCGCTGGTGGGTGAAGGCGTATACGCCCTGACCTCGAACCTGGGCATGGATTTTCTGACCCAGCCTCCCACCAATATGCTGGCGGATCCGAAAGCCATCGGAACGATGTTGTTCAACCAGTATTCGCTGCCTTTTGAGCTGACATCCATCATCCTGCTGGTTGCCGCGGTTGGCGCGGTGGTGCTAACCCGCGCCGGCAGGAAAGAGGAGGAGAAGAAATCATGATCCCTCTCGTTTATTACCTTGGTCTGGCTGTAATCCTCTTCGCGTTGGGTATCCTGGGAGTGGTGCTGCGTAAGAACGCGCTGGTGGTGTTCATGTCGCTCGAATTGATGTTCAACGCAGCCAACCTGGTTTTCATCGCCTTTTCCAACTTCTACCAGATCCTCGACGGGCAAACCCTGGTCATCTTCGTGATGACCACCGCTGCTGCCGAGGTGGCCGTCGGCCTGGCTCTGATGGTGACCATCTTCCGTCACCGTGGCCGCATCGACGTGGACCAGACGAATGACCTCAAGGGCTGACAGGAGCAGATGATGAAATTCGACTCGATCTTTGACCTCGTGCCCCTGGTGGTCTTACTCCCCCTGCTGGGGCTGTTGATCAACCTGCTGCTCGGCCAAAAGCTGGGCGAAAAGTTCACCAGCATCACAGCCAGCCTGGCGACAGGATTGGCCTTCGTTGTCTCGATTATTTTGGCATTCGGACTGAACGCCAACCCGAACCCTGACCCGGTCAAGCTCTTTGACTGGATCAGTCTGGGCTCGTTCAACGCAAGCTGGAACTTCCGGGTGGACACCCTCTCGGTGGTGATGATGCTGGTCGTTTCCGGTGTTGGTACACTGATCCACATCTACTCCATCGGCTATATGCACAGCGATGTGCGCCACAACGACGCCCCCGAACGTTACCGCCGCTTCTTCCTCTTCATGAACCTGTTCATCGCCGCCATGATGATCCTGGTCAGCGCGGATAACTTCCTGATGATGTTCATCGGTTGGGAAGGCGTGGGGCTGTGCTCCTACCTTCTCATCGGCTTCTGGTTCGAGAAGGGCAAGGACGGCACCGGCAACGCCGAAGCCGCCAAGAAAGCCTTCATCGCCAACCGCATCGGTGACTTCGGGCTGCTCGTCGCCATGTTCCTGATTTACTGGACCTTCGGCAGTCTCGATTTCGAGATCGTTTTCGCCGCCGCCCCGGTGGCCGCAGCCGCCTACCCCACGGTTATGCTGCTCATCACCCTTTTCATGCTGCTGGGCGTCACCGGCAAATCGGCGCAGCTTCCGCTCTACGTCTGGCTGCCCGACGCCATGGCCGGCCCCACCCCGGTTTCGGCGCTGATCCATGCCGCAACCATGGTCACGGCGGGTGTCTACCTCATTGCCCGCAGTTCCGCCTTTTACGCGCTCGTCCCCGCCGCCCAAACAGTGGTGATGTGGGTGGGTGCGGCCACGGCACTCTTTGCCGCCACCATAGCCGTGGCACAGAACGATATCAAGAAGGTACTGGCCTACTCCACCATCTCGCAGCTTGGCTTCATGGTCGCGGCGGTGGGGATGGGCGCGACCGTAGCCGGGATGTTCCACCTGGTGACCCACGCCTTCTTCAAGGCGCTGCTCTTCCTGGCCGCCGGTTCGGTGATCCAGGGTGTGGAGCGCGGTCTGCATCACCTCAAATCAGAGGTCGAGCTCGACCCGCAGGACATGCGCAATATGGGCGGTCTGCGCAAGCAGATGCCGCTCACCTTCTGGGTCTATCTTATCGGCGCGCTCACCCTGGCAGGTCTGGCGCCGCTGGCCGGTTTCTTCTCCAAGGATGAGATCCTGACCGCCGCCTTGCAGGGTCACACTGCCGTCTTCGTAGTGCTGATCATCGCCGCGTTCTTCACCGCCTTCTACATCGGCCGCCAGATCCTGATGGTCTTCTTTGGTGAACCGCGCAGCGCTGCCGCCGGCAAAGCTACTGAAAGCCCCAGAGTGATCACCGTGCCGCTGTTGATATTGGCCGCGCTCTCTGTGCTGGGCGGACTGCTCAACTTCCCCGGCTGGCTGGCGCTGGAACACTGGCTGGCGCACACCCTGGGCGAGGTCGAATCCCTCGGCTTTGCCTGGCCCGTGGCCGGCGCATCGTTCGCGCTGGCCCTCATCGGTCTGGGTCTGGCCTGGCTGATCTATGGGCGCAAGCCGCTGGCCAAAGACCAGCCCGACCCGCTGCAAAAGGGACTGGGTCCGGTTTACAACGGCATGTCAAACAAATGGTGGGTGGATGAGTTCTATCGTCTCGTTATCCTCACGCCCTACAAGGCCATTGCCCAATTCTTCGCCAAACCGGTCGACCTGGGCGTCATCGACGGCGCCGGCAACAGACTGGCCGCCGGCACCAGGGGCATCGCCACCTGGCTGCGCCGCTTCCAGAATGGATACGTGCGATCGTACGCCCTGTGGATGCTGGTCGGGCTGGTTGCCATCCTCACCTACCTGGTGCTGAGATAAGGACGGGAGAGAGATATGAACATCAATCCACTGCTTTTGGTCACCTTCCTCCCCGCCGTGGGGGCACTGGCACTGTTGGTCTTCAAACCGGCCTGGAAATCTGCTGCGCGCTGGACGGCGCTGGCTGTTTCCCTGGTTACTTTTGGTCTTTCGCTGTGGGTGTTGGCACAGTTCAACCCGGCCAACGGCGACATGCAAATGGAGCTGAACCTGCCCTGGTTCGCGCTGGCGGGCAACCCAATTGGCTTCCACATCGGTGTGGACGGCATCAGCATCCTCATGCTGCTGCTGACAACCTTCCTCACTCCCATCGCCATCCTCTCCACCTGGAAAGCCATCCACGAGAACGTGCGCGGCTTCATGATCCTGTTCCTGCTGCTCGAAACGGGCTTGAGCGGCGTCTTTCTCGCGCTTGACCTGGCGCTTTTCTATATCTTCTGGGAGTTCACCCTCATCCCCATGTACTTCCTGATCGGCGTCTGGGGCGGGGATCGCCGCGTTTACGCGGCCTTTAAGTTCTTCCTGTACACCCTGGCGGGTTCGCTGCTGATGCTGGCCGGCTTGCTCTGGCTGGGACTGAAATATGGCAGCTTTGACCTGACCACGCTGACGCAGACCGCCGCCATCCCCCTGAACGCGCAACTGTGGCTCTTTGCCGCTTTTGGACTCGCTTTCGCCATCAAGGTGCCGATGTGGCCGCTTCACTCCTGGCTGCCCGACGCCCACACTGAAGCCCCGACCGCCGGTTCGGTG
>CAYWCH010000300.1:0-3371 GCA_964456715.1 uncultured Anaerolinea sp.
TGTCGCTGGTTCGATTGCGCACGCTGTGTGGTACCCTTAGGTTGTGGGGAGCCTATCACGAGCACGAGTTAGGAGGGGTGATGAAGATTCGTATGCAGCGCTTTGGGGATGGGTGGCAGTTCGACGTGACGACCACCGAGACGGCGCACTTTCGCACCAACATGGAGGGGGAGGGGCTTTGGCGCTATCGCGCGTCTAGCAGTTGTTGGTACATGGACGGGTCTCCATTCTACGAATGGGTACAGGAGCTGGGCACCTGTCAGTTCCGCCTGCCGAGCAAGCGGTCTGTGGCCTATGGCCGCATTCGGCGCGAGTTTGGGGACTAGCGACTTTATTCCCTGCTGGTCTCTGGGGGGGCGCCCCTAAAGACCAGCAGGGCCGAAAAATCTCTTGACGGCATTCAAGGGGCTGTTTGTCCACAGGCGTTCCGTTACCGCGCGCGGTAAAGAGGTAGAATAATCTAGGGGGATTCGATTTATGGGTAACATTGTCATGTATGTTCCTGGTGATAACACAGACGCGAACTTCCTGCTGGCTGAGCTGAATCGGATCGCAGAGGGTCACGGGTACCGTGCTACTAGAGGGCCGACGACGGGAGAGGGCGCGTTCTCACGCCTGGCGGTAGCAATCGCAGACCATCGGGTGATCGTTCTCAAGGTGGTTCCTGGCATGGCTGCGGGGCTTAGGGCTTTTCTCACAGAGTACCCAGACCAGACATGGGCGGCGGACTTGCTAAAACAGTTGTAAAAGGCTTGACTTTGCCGCACTGGTGTGCTACTATGGGTAAGGAGGTGATACTAGAGGTGACGAACAGAAGTGGCGGCTGGTGTATTACGTGGGGGCCACAACCCGCAGAGTATGAAGAAGTAGAAGAAGAGGAGGGGACATGAAAAAGTGTAGAACGTTTCTCGTAACCGACGCCATGGATTGGTACGGATGCACCAAGTTCGACGAGGCGCAGGGCCTCTTCGACGACAACGGCGGCGCTCCAGACGGCGACATGCTGCCGGTCGAGCCATTGAGCCTGAGAGAGGCTCAAAAGATGATGTTCGATCCGAACGACTGGGCCGCCCTCGGTCAGGAAGTGGACGCGATGTACTTCAACTCCTCGCGCGAGCTGCTAGAGTTCGCGCACGGCGAGGACGTAGACTTGGACAGTCTCGATCAGGACGAGATCGAGACGCAGGCATGGAGTGTCGCGCAGAACCTCGGTCGCTATGCCACACGCTACAGCGCGAGCGACATCATCATCGTTGCGAACGACCTGCCGGTCGCGTGGTAGAGGAGAGGAAGAGAATGACGACTAGATTGCAATTCAAGCTGGCAACGAAAGAACAGAGCCGTCTGAGGATGGCCCTGGATGGCCCTGCCGGAGCAGGAAAAACCTACACGGCCCTGCGGTTCGCCTTTGCCTTGCAAGAAAGGGTTGGGGGGAAGGTGGGGCTGATCGACACCGAACACGCTTCCGCAGCCAAGTACGCCGACGAGTTCCCGCCCTTTGACGTGTTGGTGCTGGAGTCCTTTGCTCCAGATACCTACGCCGAGGCGATCAGACTGGCTGAGAAGGCGGGGTATAACATCCTGATTATAGACTCCCTATCCCATGCTTGGGATGGCGTTGAGGGAGCCCTAGAACAGGTGGACAAGGCCGCAGCCCGAGGCGGCAACAGCTATACCGCGTGGCGCGACGTAACGCCCATGCACCGACGCATGGTCGAGGCCATCCTGCAAAGCGACTGCCACATCATCGCTACCATGCGGTCTAAGATGGAGTACGTTCTTGAGGAACAGACTACTTCTAAGGGGCGCACGATCCAAGTGCCGCGCAAGGTTGGCATGGCGCCCATCCAACGGCAGGGCATGGAGTACGAGTTTGACCTGATTGCCGATCTGGACATCGAACACAAGATGATCGTGTCCAAGTCTCGGTGCTCTGCTGTTGATGGGGCCGTGGTTCTCAAGCCGAAAGGCGACTGGCTTTCTCCGGTCATTGATTGGCTCACCTCTGGCAAAGAGGTCACTCCCGAACCGAGATGGCAGGATGACCAGGCGCAGATCGACAAGTTCTGGGCGTGGGTTGATAGTACGGGCCGAGACCGCCAGGCATGTCTGGACGCACTGAAGGTCGATGACCTGTCGCAGTTCACCGGCTCTATCAAGGATGCCGCTGACATCGTAGTAAAAGAGGTGGCAAGGGCATGAGACCCCTCAGCCCGTCCGACTTGCGAGGGTTTATCCGCTCAGAGATTCAGCCTTCTGAACTGTCCGAGCGGTATCCCCAGGTGGCTATCGCCATTGAAGGACTGTTCAAGGAGGACGGGCTTTCGGGTTTCGCCGTGACCAACATCAGACATCAGGTTACGGCGTTCCTTGTGGGCAAGGCGTCTACCAAGAGCATGACCGAGAGTGAGGTCAACGTCCTTCTGAGGTGGACGAGAGATAGGGAGATGGCAAGAAAAGAAGCATGGAAGATCGTGGAAGAGATCGCTGTGGAGAACGGGCAGAGATCATTGTGGGAGACAGAGCTGGGCTGATGAGCTACAGAGACACGGGAGGGATGAGATGATGAACGAAGAACTGTGGGCCGAGATCTACCGGCTGAAGCACCTGATCCGCGATCTGCGCCAGGAGGTCAATGCGTTGCGCAATGAGGTCAAAGACCTGCAGCGCGCGCACTTTGGCGCTGAGCTCGAGGCCGAGACGACGCGACGAGCTCGCGACTTTGATGCGCGCCATGCGGGGCGCGACCGATGATGCCGGACGCGGGGCTGGTGGCGCTGATGGCCGTGACCGACCTGGACACGGGTGCGGTGCTGCGCAGGTTCCGGCACAGTCAAGCCCTACGCCACAAGAGGACTGGCGCTCGGTGATGGTGTGCGACGGGACGTTCTGCTACGTAGATTGGGAGCCCGTAGACGACACGCCAGAGCCCAGGCCCAGCAACGGCTGGATCAGTGACGACGAGAGCCGCACGCGGTTCTGGGTCTGGACAGAAAAGCTTGGCCTGACGCACGCGCAGGTGCACGAGGCGTGTGGTGTGGCGAGTATGAATGACTACGCGGGCAGCAAGAGCGAGGCGGTTGCTGCCATCAATGCCTATATCGAGGCGCACAGCGCCCAGGCACAGGAGGCGTAGGGGTGTACTACAAAGGACTCAACGAGGATGGCAGTTGCTTCCATGGCGGGGTTGGCTCCTGGCCTTTGCCAACGCGCAATGAGGACGGCACCTGGACGCCAGGCGCGTGGGTAGAGGTCGAGGGCGATATTGAGGCGTGCGAGAACGGCCTACACGCCTGTCGAGACGAGCAGGTGCTGGGATGGTTAGGGCCAGCTCTGTTCGAGCTGGAATACGACGGCGAACCGGAAGACGC
>CAYWCH010000301.1:0-3367 GCA_964456715.1 uncultured Anaerolinea sp.
CAGAATCCGGATTAACCGGCGGATGACATTGGCAACATGTGACCCGAAGACTCCCCGATAGATGTGTACTTCATCCAAGACAATGTATTGCAGTCGTTCGAGAAACTTGCTCCAGATCGTATGATGCGGCAGGATTCCCAGGTGAAGCATGTCCGGGTTGGTAAGTAGAATATTTGCCCTCTCGCGAATGATCGACCGGTTTGCAGTGGGTGTATCGCCGTCGTATACGGCTGGAACGATCATACGCGAATTCTCAGGAGAGAAGCCCTCCATGATCGATTTAATCTCAGAAATCGTGTTCAATTGATCATTAGCCAATGCCTTGGTCGGAAATATCAACAGTGCCTTTGAATTTTGCCCCATGAAGATATCATTCAGTATAGGAAGCTGATAACAAATGCTCTTGCCACTGGCAGTACCGGTGGAGATCACGACATTCTTGTGATCGTGAACCAGGTCAATTGCCAGACGTTGATGGCTGTAGAGTTGTTTTATCTCAAAATGCGCCAATGTCTGGGTCAGCTCAGGAGATAACCAATCAGGGAAGGAGTGATAAACTGGCTGTTTATCAGATTCCCGGTTCCAGAATGGAATATCCTGAAGGATCTCGGGAGTCGACTGCACAGATTTGATAAAATTATAAAAGTTATCCGGTTTCATTATCATTAGAATTGCGAAGGTGTTTATTTAGCATTATACTCGTTCAAGTATTCTATTATTGAATTATTAGGAGATCTGCATGAAACTGACAATCATAGGTGCAGCAGGCGTCAGGACTCCGCTGATCGTCAAGGAATGTTACAAGAAAGCAGAATCCCTTGGTTTGACAGAATTGGCCTTGCTGGATATCGGTGGCAGGCGCCTGGACCAAATAGAAAAGGTCACGCTATCCATTCTTGACAGCGTTCCGTCGAGTATGAAGCGTTACACAACCACCGATCCAAAACAGGCTCTTGACGGCGCGGATTACGTGATCACCACCTTCAGGGTGGGGGGAATGGAAGCCAGGGTAGTCGACGAACGAGTTCCTCTCTCTCAAGGAGTACTTGGACAGGAAACGACCGGGGCGGGCGGTTTTGCCATGGGTATCCGTTCCATTCCCGTTTTGCTGGGTTACATCAAGTTAATGGAGCAGTATTGCCCCGATGCCTGGTTGATCAACTTCGCGAATCCCTCCGGAATGATGGCTGAAGCAGCGATCACGGCCGGTCACTGGCAGCGCACGGTTGGAATTTGCGATGCCCCAACAGAAGTTCAACGGGTGGTCAGCAATTTCCTGCAGGTGCCAGAAGAGGAAGTATACATTGATTACTTTGGTTTGAATCATCTGGGTTGGACGCGCGCGATTCGAGTTCATGGAAAAGACATTTTACCTGAGCTGATCAACGGATACGATAGCCTGCCTGTAAAAGACCTGCTGCCGTTTTCTTCAGAGCTAATCAAATCATTGAAAATGATTCCCAACGAATATCTGTATTATTACTATTCCTCCAAAACAGCGGTTCAGAACATTTTGAGATCTGAACAAACCCGTGGGGAAGAGATATTATCAGCCAATGAGAAATTGTTTAAAAGTATTTCTACCTCTGAAAAAAACCAACAAGCTTTGAAAGAGATCTATACAAAATATCTTGAAAACCGGCGTAATCATTACATGCAAACTGAAACAGGAAAAACCGCGGCGATTTCTTCAGAACCGATTACTCTGGAATTACAGGGCGGTTATGCCGATGTAGCCTTGCGGTTGATCCGTTCACTGGAAACCGGTGAGAATCATATCCATATAGTCAATACATTGAACCGAGGCGCAATCACCGGTCTTCCGGAGGATTGCGTAGTTGAGGTGCCCTGTGTGGTAGGGAAGGATTTAATCCAGCCATGCAACGTGGGCGAGATCCCACTGGATTGTCTTGGATTGTTGGCGCGTGTGAAAGCGTATGAGCGGTTGACCATCCAGGCAGCGGTTGAAGGATCCGAACAAAAAGCGATCGAAGCACTCGTCATTCACCCCCTGGTTTCTGATGAGAAGATTGCACGTTCGATTGTGAGCAACTTCAAGTTGGAATTTGGTTCATCGTTTTTAACAGGAGTGAATTAATATGGATTTCGATGTCATTGTTCTGGGTGATTATTGCCTTGACCTGATCTTCACCGGCCTGGAAGATTTCCCGAAACTTGGCACCGAGGTTCAGTCTAAAGCTTTTTCCATTGAAACAGGAGGACCCTGCAATACCGCTTTGGCTTTGCATCGGCTTGGCGTCAAAACCGGATGGGCATGCGAATTTGGCGAGGATGATCTCAGCCTGATCACATTGAGAAAACTGCGTGAAGAGAACTTTCCGGAGCAATTATTTGTTTTTTCAAAAGCAAATGTTCGAAAGGTAACAGTAGCATTGTCCTACCCAAATGATCGGGCCTTTATTGCCTATTACGATAATGGAAAGATGGTCGAGACGGCTATCAAGGGGATGGTCACAGGGAACGCGAAAGTGATCGTTATTCCAGCGCTGCTGTATGGACCTTCGATGTTTACGAGCTCGATTCTTGCCAAAACGAAGGGCGCCAATCTCTTTATGGATGGCAATTGTTCAAACGATAAAGTGACAATCGAGGATAGAAGCATTCGAAAGGCAATCGAGAGTGTGCGTTTTTACTCGCCCAATGCCAAGGAAGCCAGATCGATCACTCGTTTGGACAACCTTGAAGAAGCCGCGAAAGTATTGGGAAAGATGTGTCAGACAGTCATCGTCAAGGACGGCAGCAATGGCTGCTGGTGCAGCAACGAGAACCAGATCTACTATGAACCCGCTTACAAGGTTAAAGTTGTCGATACCACAGGGGCGGGGGATTGCTTCAACGCTGGATTCATTTATGGCTGGCTCAAAGGAAAAGGTATTAGATCCTGTTTAAAATGGGGGAATGTGGCAGGAGCATTATCCACCCAAAAAGCGGGTGGAAATGGTTATCGACTCACGACCAGCGAAATCAGTCAAATCTTGGGAGAGGTGCAGCAATGAAAATCATCCTTTTCATAGCGATCGGAGCTGCGGTTGGTGTTTTATTGAATTACCTGGCAGACGTATTGCCTGAAGATCAGCGTCTCACCAAGCCGGTCTGTAAAAAATGCGGACATCCTTTCACGTGGAAGGAATACCTTTTCTCATTCCATTGCCCTGAATGCAATGCCAAACCAGGCTTGCGTTACTGGCTGACCTTAATGCTTAGCATAGTATTTTCAGTCGTGCTTGCCTTTTTCCCACTCAATCATTTCAATTACTGGCAGAGTCTGCCACTGGTTGTTTTTCTGGCACTGGTAATGATCATTGATATCGAACACAGATATGTTCTATTTGTTACAGACGTGGTT
>CAYWCH010000302.1:0-3325 GCA_964456715.1 uncultured Anaerolinea sp.
TTCCTCTTGATATAACCCGGGACTGCTTTTGTCCTGTTTGTTTGAAAGAGAAGATCAAAGGGAAAATTGCCAAGTATCTTAAAACCATCACCCCCGAGAACGCGCGCGACAGTATTGCTCCGAGCTACGCTACCAGTGACGCTCTGATTGAAGGGATCGATTACGAGCTCAACCAGGATGGCAAATTCATCTTGTCGGCGTGGTATCTCCTGAAACGCGGGCACTGCTGCGAGAATGGCTGCACGAACTGCCCATACGGTTATCAAAAACCATGAAGGTTCTTCAAAACTCCGATTTGAAAAGGGATCATGATATGCCAACCCAACCCAAAGGATTATTGATCGTCAACACCGGAAACGGCAAGGGCAAATCTACCGCCGCGTTTGGCACATTGCTGCGCGCCTGGGGACGCGGGCTGCGCGTATGTGTTATTCAATTCATTAAAGCCGACGGCGGCAAATGGGGCGAAGTGCGCGCCGCAGAAAAACTTGGCATTGAATGGCATATCAGCGGGGATGGATTCACCTGGCTCTCTAAGCATATCGATGAAAGCATCTCCCGAGCGCGCGCAGGTTGGCAATTGGCCCAGGAAAAGATTGCCAGCGACAACTATGACCTGGTTTTATTGGATGAGTTCACCTATCCACTCAAGTACGGCTGGCTTGACCTGGATGAAGTGCTGGTCTGGCTACAGGTAAATAAACCGCCCGAATTGCACATGATCATCACCGGAAGAGACGCACCAGAGCAGCTGGTGAACGCTGCAGACCTTGTGACCGAGATGGTAGTGGTCAAGCACCCCTACCAGCATGGGATCAAAGCCCAGCCGGGGATCGAGTTTTGATTATGCCGGTTTTATTGGCGCTGCTGATTGATATAACCCTGGGCGATCCACCCAACCGCTTCCATCCGACGGCCTGGATGGGCAACCTGATCGCTTTCCTTGGCCGTTCCCGTCCGCGTGGGAAACCGGGCGCGGAATTGCTATACGGCGGCTTGCTTATGCTGGTTGGTCTGACTCTGACCGGCGGGATTGGTTATGGATTAGCCTGGCTGATCGCAAAGACCCCTATTCCGCTAAGCTGGCTGCTGACTGCCGCTGTCTTAAAGTTGACCTTTTCCTTCCGGGGGTTGGAGCGTGCAGCCGGGGAGGTGCAGGCCGCTCTTGAGAACGATAATCTGCCCGAAGCGCGCCGATTGCTCTCCTGGCACCTGGTGAGTCGAGATACCTCAGCACTCACTGCAAGTCAGGTAACTGGAGCGGCAGTGGAATCGGTGGCTGAAAACGCGTCGGACAGCCTGGTTGCGCCTCTGTTTTTCTTTGTCTTGGGCGGGCTGCCATTGGCGCTGGCATACCGGTTTGCCAACACTGCTGACGCCATGCTGGGTTACCACGACCCGGAGCGCGAATGGTTTGGCAAAATCCCTGCCCGCCTGGATGACGTGTTGAACTTTATCCCTGCCCGCCTGACCGGGCTTTTGCTGATCTGCGGGGCAGGACTGAGTGGGAGCTCGGCGAGCAATGCCTGGAAAGTTATGTGGCAAGATGCTCACAAGACCGCCAGCCCCAATGCGGGCGTTCCGATGAGCGCCATGGCTGGTGCGCTCTCCATCGAACTGGAAAAAGTCGGGTACTATAAATTGGGTGACGGGTTGAATGCTCCCATGGTTGCCGATCTGAGCCGAGCCCGGCGCGTTTATGCGTTCACTGCGGGGGTAACGGTCTTGTTATTATCCCCTCTTGTCTATCTGCTGAGGTAGCACCATGGATTTCTCACGGCCAGAAATAAACAGTACCCCTCCCTCTTCGCACGGCGCGCCAGATTATGCTGAGCTGGAAAAAATTGGTTTGGATCCTGATGAAGTGGTCGATTTCAGTGTCAACAGCAATCCCTTTGGGCCTTCTCTTCGGGCGCGGGATGCCATCTCCCGTACACCGCTTGACCGCTATCCCGACCGGGAGTGCCTGGCATTGCGCCGAGCTCTGGCGGAACGATTGAGTATATCGCCCGAGTACATGGTAATCGGTAATGGCACTGCCGAGCTGATCTGGTTGGCTGCCTTTGCTTTTCTTCAACCTAGAGATGATGTATTAATCCTGGGCCCGACCTTCGGCGAGTACGAACGCTCAGCGCGCCTGATGGGCGCAGAGGTCAGGCAGGTGAACGCGCTGCCTGAAACTGGATTCGCAATGGATTTCGGGTTAGTCTCCCGTAAACTGGAGTCCAGAAACTACCGGATGGTTTTCCTGTGCAATCCGAACAATCCCGCCGGGCAGGTAATTCCGTCGAATGTGATCCGTGGCTGGGTGGAAGCTCAACGCCAAACCCTCTTTATTGTAGATGAGGCTTATCTGGCCTTTGTGACTGACCTTCAAACGTTGATCGATCCCAACCGCGATAATCTGTTGGTTTTGCGCTCTATGACCAAAGATTACGCTCTGGCCGGGCTGCGTCTGGGTTATGCGGTAGGAAACGAGCGGCTTACTCAGGCTTTGGCCTCTGTTCGCCCTGCCTGGAATGTCAACGCACTGGCTCAATCTGCCGGTCTGGTTGCTTTACAGGATGTTGAATACTATCAAGAGTCATTGCTTCGAATAAAAGAGGAGAAAGAATTTCTGGAAAAGGGGTTGAGAGAATTAGGTTTTACTCCCATCCCCTCTCAAACTCACTTCTTTTTGTTACCTGTTGAGAGGGGCGCTAAATTCAGACAAAACCTTCTCGATCAAGGCTTTCAAGTAAGAGACTGCGCATCCTTTGGCTTACCAGCATATGTCAGAATTTCTCCTCGATCCCGCAAACAAAATCAAAGCCTGCTGGATTGTTTGCATCAGCACAAAGATTACCGATAATATTGTCCACCTGGAGATATAAATGACCATCGCTACATTGACCTCACACATAAAATCGCTGGACTCTGACGCCATGGAGGCTGCCCGCGTTCGACAGAACGCGTTGACTAAACCGCAGGGCAGTCTGGGGCGATTGGAGGAGCTCTCCATCCAGGTTGCCGGGATCACTCGACAAGCAAGGCCACATATGGATCATAAAGTAGTCGTTGTGATGGCCGGTGACCATGGCGTGGTCGCTGAGGGTGTCAGCGCCTACCCGCAAGAGGTCACGCCGCAGATGGTGACCAACTTCCTGGCTGGTGGCGCAGCGATCAACGTGCTCTCCCGTTATGCCGGCGCGCGGGTGGTGATCGTGGATATGGGCGTCGCAACAGATTTATCACCCCGCCCAGAATTATTGATAAGGAAAGTTGGTTACGGCACGCACAATATCGCAGTTGCCCCGGCCATGACCCACGCACAAGCTGAACAAAG
>CAYWCH010000303.1:0-396 GCA_964456715.1 uncultured Anaerolinea sp.
CGTATTGGTAAAATTTTTGGGATAAAGTTGCCTGAATGTATGATGATTATTACGAAATATTAGGAATTAAACAAGACGCAAATTCCGATGAGATCAAACGTGCCTATCATGAGAGGGTACGGAAGTATCACCCGGATGTAAATCCTTCGGATGTAGCGAATGAAGCCTTCCTGGCCATTCAAGAAGCTTTTGAAACACTGAGCAATAATGAAAGACGTGCAGCCTATGATGAAAAGCTGGAAAACGAAGAGTTTGGTGTTCCTCTGGTGCGGTATAAGGTAATCTGCAGCCGAGATAAAATTCAACGGATCAAAGAAGACCAATTGATCTATACGTTACTGGAAATTGAATGCCTGAAGCAGGCAGAAGAAATCCGGGAACCGCAATCGCACATTT
>CAYWCH010000303.1:406-3282 GCA_964456715.1 uncultured Anaerolinea sp.
GCTTTTCCCGGATCAACTGCGGTTTCTGCTGCAGCCGGAGGCGGCCGACACCGAAGGGCTCGGCCTTGCGTTCCAGGACTGGGGATGGCCGACCCCCGAGGCCCTGCGCGCCCTGCGTCCGTTCCGCGACCGGGCAGTGCTGATTGCGTCCGGAGGGCTGCGGTCCGGGATCGACATGGTCAAGGCGAACATCAGCCGATTATTGAAATCTCTCAATGGCCGCGACCTGATTTCGATCGTTACCTTCAGCGACGATGCCCAGATAATATTGCCACCAACCTCGATCACCAATATTAGTCTGATCGATTCAAAGATCAGCCAGATCACTCCTTCGGGGGGGACTGAGATAAAAAAGGGATTGCAGGCAGGGATTGATTTGCTATGGAAAGGGAAAGAAAATGAAACTGCCAGTTACCTGGTTTTGTTAACCGATGGGCACACATATGGTGACGAGGAAGCTTGTTTTGCATTAGCGAAGAAAGCAGCGAAGAGTGGAATAGTGATCAGTTCTCTCGGAATTGGTCATGATTGGAATGATCAATTCCTGGAAAAACTGACCTCGATCACGGGAGGTACTGCCGCCCTGGTCAATTCGGTTGATGATTTGATTTTGCACCTGCAGAGAATCTTTGAATCACTGGACATAATCTATGCCCGAAATTTGACCATGTATTTGGATTCTGATCCGCGTTATGAGTTGAAATCTCTCTATCGATTGGAACCTGAGATCGTGGAGTTCTCAAACCTGGATCGTCAAATGAACCTGGGAGATCTTTTATATAAAAAGAAATCAATCTATTTGATGGAATTCCTGGTTCACCCCTTGATTATTAAGGATAAAAACGTAGAATTACTTAGTGGGCCAATGAAAATGGAATTACCTGAGGAAAATGGCATGCGTGCCAGAATCTTCACAGGATTTTCATTACCAGTAACCGATGAGGTAGTCAAAGATAAGCCACCGGTTGAAATTATAAAGGCCCTTTCCATGCTGAACTTTTATATTATGCAGGAAAGAAGTCGATCAGATGTGAATGTAGGTAATTTTGTAAGCGCCACGAGAAGATTAAACTATCTGGCGACTCGATTGATTTCAGCAGGTGAGTTACAATTAGGCAGTAGAGTTTTATCAGAATCTGAGTCCATACAAAAAGATCATCATTTTACCCTTACTGGTGAAAAAGAACTGAAATATGGAACCAAAAGACTTCTTGGGATGTCAAATTCTTGACCAAGGAAAATAAAATGATCATTTGCCCAAATTGCCAACACAAAGAGTTACCAGGCGCACTGTTTTGCAGTGAATGCGGAGCACAGCTGGTCACTGTCGATATATTAAACACGCGCTCGATCAAACGGACTCCGTCTGATACTTTGGATTCTTCTACGGAGCTTCCGGAGGTCACTCCAAAGCCGAAACCGGCAAATACCGGTGAACCGTCCATTTCACTGCATGTTGTGGAGAGTGGACAGGTTCTTCACCTCAGCGATCGCAAGGAATTTACGTTGGGTAGAACAGTTGAAGGTCAGCCAATCCTTCCGGATGTTGATCTCTCACCATTCGATGCTTTCACCCTGGGTGTTTCGCGGCTGCATGCCGCACTACGTATCATCAACGGTGAGGTGGTGGTGACAGATCTGGGCTCATCCAATGGCACACGGGTCAATGGGCAAAAGATCGTACCGCATGTGGATTATCCGATCAACCACGGAGACATTGTCGCTTTGGGTAAGTTGAAAATTCAGGTAATTATCGCATAGAGGAATTATGCCGACAGTATATGTACACATGGTAGGTGAAGATCCGATTGTAGGCGAAGTGGATGAAATGCCGCAACATACAGATATGGTCCTGCCTTTGAAAAACCCGCGCCGAAAAGATGGAAAAGACATTATCTATCTGGAACAGAATGTGACGCAGGTCATCATTCCGATTCATCGTATCACATTGTTGGAAGTTCTGCCCGGAGCGGAAGAAGACGAGATCATCAGCTTTGTGAGGGAGTAACTCAATGCCTGATGAATCGTTTCGTAATAAAAAGATCCTCGTAGTTGATGACGAAGAGCGAATGGCCAGGTTCATACGGCTGAACCTGGAACATGATGGATTCCAGGTTGTCGAAGCCTACAAGGGAATGCAGGCCATTCAGGTTTTGCGCGACCAAATGCCGGATGTGGTGTTGTTGGATGTTATGCTCCCGGATGTCGATGGATTTGAGGTATTGCAGCTTATCCGCGAGGTGAGCACTGTGCCGGTGATCATGCTCACTGCCAAAGGTGAAGAAGACGACCGCGTGAAAGGGTTGGAATTAGGCGCAGATGATTATGTGACCAAACCCTTCAGCCCGCGCGAACTGGTGAGTCGAGTACGGGCGGTTTTACGCCGTACCGAAACAGCGAGTTTGGGCAGTAAAGAGGTCATTGAGGTTGACGAACATTTGAAAATGGATTTCAGCCGACGAGAGATCTGGTTGGATGGATCCCTTGTCAAGCTGCGGCCAACTGAATACAGGCTGCTGTATCACCTGGTGCAAAATGCCGGTTGGGTATTAACCTATGACCAAATCCTCTCAAAGGTTTGGGGATATGAATACCGTGACGAACCGCACTATGTGCGATTATATGTGAATTACTTGCGCCAAAAACTTGAAAAGGATCCTGCCAACCCAAAGTATATTTTGACTGAACGGGGAGTGGGATACCGATTTGTTGATTACAAGCGTGAAGAAAAGAAATAACTCCCGAAAGCTAAGGGAGTGAAAATAAACGATTGGAGAGAGAAATGATTAACGAGCCTGTGCATGTAACCGATACCTCATTCGAAAAATCCGTTCTGCAATCACCCATCCCTGTGATCGTTGATTTTTGGGCCACCT
>CAYWCH010000304.1:0-3276 GCA_964456715.1 uncultured Anaerolinea sp.
ATTGAAATCAGCCACCACCACCGGCGCGTCCAATCCAATCGCCGTGATGACGATGCGGTCGGGGATGGCCGGATTTTCCAGTCCAGAATCGGCCGGAGCATGCACAAAATAACTGGCAAAATTGAGGTAAAGACCCTGAGATTCCGGCGTCGGGGATGCGGTGATTGTCTGCTTATCCGTCGGCTTCGTAAATAATGTCGGCGTTAGCAATTGGGGGATGGCTGCTTGCGCGGTCTCGGTTTTGAAATACGCGATCTTTGATTCGTCTTCTTTATACGATTCCCCCGACAATTCCACCGATCAGCAGTAACGTGCCCGCGACGAGGGTAATGATTTCCTTCGGTAGCTTGCGAAGAATGTTCATCCCATTCAGTATAGTATGATTTCAGTGTTTTTCCAGACCCACCTGATTGATCAGCGTACCGATCCCCTCAATGGTGACCTCAACATGGTCGTTTTCTTCCAGGCTGCCCACGCCTGCCGGAGTGCCTGTGAAAATGAGGTCTCCTGGTTCCAGCGTCATGATCGATGAAACAAAAGCAATGATCTGTGGCACGGTGAAGAGCATTTCTTTGGTAGAAGCCATTTGGCGCAGTTCCGAGTTGACCTTGCAGGTGATCAACACGTCAGCCGTATCCAGTTCCGTCTCGATCCACGGACCCACCGGGCAGAAGGAGTCGAATCCCTTGGCTCGCGTCCACTGATCGTCGTTGTGTTGCAGATCGCGAGCCGTGACGTCGTTGCCGATGGTGTATCCCAGAATGTATTTATGCGCTTCTTCCGCCGGGATCCAGCGCCCGCGTTTGCCGATCACTGCCACCAGCTCCGCTTCGTGTTCCACCTGCGTAGATTGCGGCGGCAGCAGAATGGTACCGTTGTGCGGCAGCAGTGCCGAGTTGACCTTCACGAAAAGAATCGGCACTTCGGGGAGCTCCTCGCCCTTTTCCCTGGCGTGCTCCGCGTAGTTCCGACCCATGCAGATCACCTTGGTGGGCTGCGCCGGCACCAGCAGCTCTACCGATTTCAGCGGTATCTTTGGATCCAACCGCCTGTATTCTCCGAAGATATCCCCTTCGATCTGGCCAATGCGGTCGTCCATCAACCAGCCGTAGTTTTCTTTTTTGTCGGTGCCGCGGAAGCGAAGTAGTTTCATGAATACTCCAGAAAAATCATTCTTCTTACGATGTGAGAATTATAGTGCATCCTTTAATCTAATAACACACGACAACTAATCACGATGATATTTGCAATTCATATATATAATTGAATGAAATTTTGAGTGATTATCTTTAGTTGTTGAGGCAAGGGAGTCTATGGGAACAAAAAAATGCCCGTATTGTGCAGAAGAAATCCTTGAAGAAGCAATAAAATGTCGCTTTTGCGGCAGCATGCTCGGTCCCCCTCCCTTACCTGTTACAGTAACCAGGAATTGGGAGCATTTGACGGTGGTTTTCCATTTCCGCAATATGGATGAAAGTGGATGGTTGAATGCAGATGACACTCCTGCAGCACAAGCCGCCCAGCATTTCTGGAATGAATACCACATGCTGGTCATCGATACTGATGAATCTTTTAAAAAAGAAGGTTGGGAAATTCTTCAGCCGAGAGATCCCAGTTGCCTCAAGGTTCAGAGTGAGCGCAATTCCAAAGGGCAGAACGCCGGACTTGCCGCCGCAGCGGCCGTATTTACTATCAGCGCCAGTCTGATCAGCACAGCCATTGGTTTTTACAAATGGTGGCCCAGCAGCTTGTCCCTGCGTTACCGGCGTGCCTCTGACGAGGCGGATAACCGAACCATGGATCTTTGGATGAATTCAAAATCTTATGAATGGGAACTCTGGGAACTGGATGCTGGAACCAATCAATGGCGATTGTCGGCTTGATTCTGCTTCTTACGTTTACAAGAAAATGATTATGATTTAGAATTGTCCCGTTGGGCGAGTAGCTCAGTTGGTTAGAGCGCCTCTCTTACACAGAGGAGGTCGCAGGTTCGAGCCCTGTCTTGCCCACTTAAAAACCCGTCAGGGATTTTTGACTTAAATCAAGGTCGCAGGTTAGAGTCACCTGCACCCCACCGGGGTGTGTCTTGCCCACCAAAATAAGTCCCCGTTGAGGGGATTTCTCTTTTAAACCACTGTCGCAGGATCGAGTCACCTGCACCCCACCGGGTTGTGTCTTGCTCACAAAATAATTCTTCAGTCAATTAACAATATTCTTACCCAATCCGGTTATAATATTGTTAAATCCCGGGGATGACAGGCTTCGACGGGCGAGGCTGATCCCGGATTGCATGCCGAGAGGTACCGACCTCGTAAACTCAGTACAAAACCTTAAGTGCCAACCGCACTTCCGTATCAGCTCTTCCCCTCGCTGCCTAGCAGTGAGCCGAATCTGATCTGACACTTCGGTGTCACGTCTGCCTGCTCCGTCCTCTTACCGGTAGCAGAGCGGGCGTCACAATGTAAGAGTGCCGTGCTGCAGGCCGTGGGCAGCGCGAAAGAGGGCTTTCGGGCCTGAGCGGATGGCTCCCGCCGATTCCTGTTCCTCCATCGGCTCGGAGCGACAATCAGGAGGATCTACGCATGTAGATATCCGAGGGTTGAATCGTTCGGACGCGGGTTCAATTCCCGCCATCTCCACCATATGGTAAGGGCACAGCGTGCTGTGCCCTTACCGCTTATATCTTACAGACCAACCCCTTCAGATACGCCCCCTCAGGGAAATTCAGCGCGATCGGATGGTCGACCGCCTGCGATAATTGGGCGATGATCCGTGCGTCCACGCCGGCGTCCAATGCCGCTCCCGTGACGATCTTCTGGAATAATTCCCGCGAAATGCCACCTGAACATGAAAAAGTAAAAAGCAGCCCACCCGGGTTCAGCAATTTGAACGCCAGCAGGTTGATATCCTTATACCCGCGCGCTGCCTTCTCCGCTTGTGAAACGGTCGGTGCGAACTTGGGCGGGTCGAGGATGATGACGTCAAAACTGCGCCGGGAATCACGGAACTTGCGCAGCGCGGTGAACACATCCGCGGTCATCGAATCCATTGAGCGCGAGGTTGACAGCCACCTGGTCCATGGCTGCATCGGACGAGTCCATCGAGAGCACTTTTTCGGCTCCTCCGGCAAAGGCATAAACCGAAAAAGCTCCGGTGTAACAAAAGCAGTTCAATACTGATTTGCCCTTCACCAATCCGCGCAGCCACTGGCGGTTGTCGCGCTGGTCGAGGAAGAACCCGGTCTTCTGACCGTTCACCAGGTCCACCTGGAATTTG
>CAYWCH010000305.1:0-3268 GCA_964456715.1 uncultured Anaerolinea sp.
GATATTTTCGAGCAATTCGCCATAATAGGGGAAGTTGTAATTCATCATGGTCATCATCTGGTGATGCTCGAACCCTTCCACCAGCACACCATAGCCATCAAAAGCAGAAAGTCCTTTGGGGCCGACCACCTCGTCCAAACCATGAGCTTTCGCCCATTCAAAACATTTCTCCCAAAGCTTGTTTGCCACTTCCTGATCGTCGAACACGTCGAAGAGGTAGAATTGAGCTTTCTTGACCTTGTGGTATTCATTGAAAGGTTTATTCTCGAGGATTGCGATCCTTCCCACCACTTTTCCATCTTCATTTCGGGCCATGAAGAAATCACCTTCAGAGTGTTTGAAGAAGGGATGCTTCTTGCGGTTCAGCATTAACTTGATGTCGTTATAAAATGGGGGGCAAAATCGAGGGGTACCCTTATAAAGGTCATACTGGAATTGCACGAATTCATCCACTTGCTTCTTGTTTTCCGTATTCACCAGTTCGATCGTTACCATACAATACCTCTGGACAAAAATGATATGAAAAAGATTTCCATCCAGTATACACCGAATGCCCGATCTATTCGTCAGATTTGGGAGTATCAAGAAAATTTAAAATAACTGATTGATTCGGTCTTTCTGATCTATCGTAACGGCATGCCCGGCCTTTGAGATCACTTCGAACCTGGCGTTTTTAAGCATCCCTGCCAATCTTCTTTGGTTGTCCAAAGTCACTGTGGTATCTGACTCACCTGAGATCACAAGGGTATCCCCGCTCCATCGGCGCATCCATGATGCACTGTTGAAAGCTGCCAGAGCGATCATTGCCTGACGATATGTTTTAGGATTCGCATGCCTGATCTGATCGATCAAGTATTCGTGGAAAAATGCCTGATCATTCCCCGGGAAGATCCTATCTGCTACTGCCACTGCCTGATCGCGAATATCTCCCGTGACGACCTGCTTGAATCGCTTCGACAGATACGGGAGTGTTTTCCTGACAGAAGGACGAAGCTTCGCGAATGTACTTACCAGTACCAATTTGCTGATCTTCTCCGGTCGATTTCGTACGATCTCTTGTGCTATGGTACCGCCCATCGAAAGACCCACCAGGGCGACCTGTCCCTCAATTGCATCGACAACTGCTTTGATCACAAGCATGGACGCTTTACGGATCGTCCAACGGTGATATGGGTATATTGATTTACCAAATCCCGGGATATCAACAGCGATCGGTCGAAATCCATTGGCAATTAGCGCCTCGCTCTGATAAATCCAGGAGCTATGATCCGATCCCAAACCATGCAGCATAATCACCGGTTTGCCGTTCTCCGATGCCGGATCATTGAAATAAACCTGGGGCAATTCTTTTCTGTTTTCCATTTTGGATTTGACAGTGTGCCTTTTCGACTTTATCATTCTTTCAATCAGAAGAATAATAAAATTCGCTTGTGCTCACAGGAGGATACCATGGAAAAGTTTATCATTGAAGGTGGAATACCTCTCTCTGGAACAGTTACCCCCGCTGGGAATAAGAACGCAGCTTTGCCTCTGCTGGCTGCCTGCCTGCTTACCGAAGAACCCGTCACTTTGTACAACGTCCCGGATATTCAGGATGTACAGAATATGCGCAAGCTGATCATGAGCCTAGGCGTTAAAATCGATCAACTTGATACCAACACCTGGAAGATTGAGGCAAAATCGATTCGTCCAGCTGATCTTGATCCGGATATGTGCCGCAAGATCCGCGCTTCCATCTTGCTTGCCGGACCAATGGTGGCGCGGGTAGGACATTTGATCCTTCCACCTCCTGGCGGCGATGTGATCGGGCGCCGTAGGGTGGATACTCATATGCTCGCCCTCGAAAAGCTCGGAGCCAAGATCAAATGTGATCGCGCTTTTGAATTCAACGCCAAGAAACTGACCGGCGCCGATATCCTTTTGGATGAAGCCAGCGTCACCGCCACCGAAAACGCCATCATGGCATGCGTTTTAGCCAAAGGTGAATCGACGATTCGCAATGCCGCCTCGGAACCGCATATTCAAGAACTCTGTCATTTCTTGAACACCCTCGGCGGGAAGATCACCAATATCGGCTCAAACTCACTTCATATCACCGGAGTGGACAGGCTGCACGGCGGGGAATTTACGATCGGCCCTGATTATTTGGAAGTGATCAGTTTCGTGGGTGCGGCTGTCGTCACCCGCGGTTCGGTAACGATCAAAAATGCCGGCAATGAATATCTGGATATGGTTCGGTTGGTATTGGGCCGAATGGGAATTCATTGGGAGGTAAATGGCAAAGACTTATTCGTTCCTGCCAAACAAAAACTGGTGGTTGAGTCTGACCTCGGCGGCGCCATCCCGACAATCAACGTCAACACCTGGCCGGCTTTCCCGACCGATCTGATGAGCATCGCCATCGTTATGGCAACCCAATCAAAAGGAACCATGCTTTTCCATGACTGGATGTATCCCTCTAGGATGTTCTTTACAGATAAACTGGTGGGGATGGGCGCTCAAATCGTCTTATGCGATCCGCACCGCTGTATCGTACAGGGGCCAACGCAGCTTTCCAGTGAAAAAATGGAAAGCCCCGATATCCGTGCCGGCATGGCACTGGTTCTGGCTGCGCTTTCTGCTAAAGGAAAATCGGTGATCCGCAATATCGGTCAGATCGATCGCGGTTATGAACGCGTGGATGAAAAATTACGTCTATTAGGCGCGAAGATAGAGCGGCAAAAGGAAGATTAGTTGTTTATTTATCGAACCGGCATACCGATTTCGATCATGTCATCCACTACCCTGATCGGATAGTATGGAATATCACGCACAGCGGGCATTCTTGTGGCCTTGCCATTGCGGATATCAAACCTGGCGCCATGGCGTGGGCAAATGATTTCAAATCCTTCGATCTGCCCCTCACCGATCGGTCCGCCATCATGACTGCACTGATCGCTGGTCGCGTAGAATTTTCCGCCTAGTGCAAAAAGGACAATCGGCAACCCATCGATCTCAAAGAAGATCCGCTCACCATCGAGAATTTCCTGCACAGAGGTGACCCGAATATATCGATAATCCATTTTCAACTCCTCTGGGTTATTCAACCAGGTCGTCGCTTGCTTCACCAAGACCATAAGCGCCAGCTTTGACCACTTTTAGTGGCAGCAAAGCACACTTCAATCGTACCGGACCCAATTCAATCCCCAGCAGATCCAGTACATCTTCTTTACCCATTTGTTTGATCTCTTCTATTGACTTGCCGATGATGGATTCAAGTAAAAGATCT
>CAYWCH010000306.1:0-977 GCA_964456715.1 uncultured Anaerolinea sp.
CCAATCCTTTCAGTTGGTTGATGGGACTTTTCTCATTAGACATCGGAATTGACCTTGGAACAGCGAACACGCTGGTTTATGTTCGCAACAAAGGCATCATTATCAATGAGCCGTCATGGGTGGTGGTAAACAAACGGACTCATGAGGTTATTCGCGTTGGTTCGGCCGCAAAAGAGATGGTAGGCAGAACGCCTGTGAATTATGTTTCCATACGTCCATTGCGTGATGGTGTGATCTCTGAATTCGAGATAACCAAAGCAATGCTCGAATACTTTATTAACGGAGTTCATCAGCAAACCATTGTTACCCTTCCTTCACCACGTGTTGCTATTGGGATTCCATCCGGTGCGACCGCGGTGGAACGGCGTGCGGTTTATGATGCGGCCATGGCAGCAGGTGCCCGTGAGGTCAAGCTTGTTGAAGAACCAAGGGCAGCAGCCATTGGAGCAGGATTGCCAGTGAATGAAGTTAAAGGTTCGATGATTGTTGATATCGGTGGCGGTACTACCGAACTGGCAGTGATCTCCATGGGCGGGGTGGTCGTATCACGATCGCTTCGAGTGGCTGGCGATGAACTGGATGAAGACGTCATTCAATACATCCGCAAGAAATATAATCTTTTGATCGGTGAGCGGATGGCAGAATCGATCAAACTCTCCATCGGTTCGGCATATCCTTTGCAAACAGAATTGACTGCGACCGCTCGCGGACGGAACCTGATCACCGGATTACCCGGTTCGATCGAAGTATCCTCAATTGAAATTCGCGATGCAATGTCAAACTCAATCCAGGTCATTATCGATACAATCCGTGATGCTTTGGATGAGGTACCCCCCGAAATCGTTTCAGATCTGCTGGATTCGGGTATCTGTTTGGCAGGGGGCGGTTCGCAAATACTGGGCTTAGTTCCCAGATTGAAAGATGAATTGAACTTACACGTTTGGATTGCAGACGACCCGATAACTTGCGTGGCAAGA
>CAYWCH010000306.1:987-3229 GCA_964456715.1 uncultured Anaerolinea sp.
GGTATGGTTCTTGAGAATCCTGATGAATACGAGAGGTTTATCAGCGAATCTGATCGGGTTCACGGATAAAAGATCTGGGCCACAAAAAGAATATGAAGAAACTTTCTTCCAGAAGCTGGTTGATCATGGCTATTGTTGTAGCCGCAGTAGGGATAATTCTTCTTGCACTGAGCGGCTATTTGAGCATCATCGTTGGAAAAGCAGCTTCTCCCTTCATCTCGGTCCAATCCTGGATTTCCACACGATATACCGCAGTTTATAACTTCTTTACGATCCCAAGGGATGTAACCATTCTTCGACAACAAAATGAGGTGCTTAAGAACCAGGTCTCACTTTTAGAATCGCAGGTTTTAGAGTTACAACAGCAATTGAGTGAAACCAAAATACTCTACGCTTTACTGGATTATGCGAGAACCGAACCGGAAAACAAGTATGTGGCAGCATCGGTAATCGGACGGGATCCGAGTCCGTTTTTACGCTATATCATCATCGATCACGGTTCAGATGACGGCATTCTATATGGAATGCCTGTTGTCACTCAACAAGGGTTAGTGGGAAAGGTGGTTGCGGTTACAGCCACTGCGGCTAGAGTCCAATTGATCACAGATGCCAATTCCTACGTAAACATAAAGATAAAAGCAGCCGGAGTTTCAGGGCAAGCTGCTGGATCAGTTACTGGAGACATGTCTTTGGAAATGGTCAGTACCAGTGCTGAACTGATGGAAGGCGATCTTGTTTTGACCAGTGGATTGGGAGGTTCGTATCCATCAGACATTGTCATCGGTCAAATTCTTTCTGCAACGAAGAGCGAGAACGACCTTTATTACACAGTAGTACTTCAGCCGGCAGTCGATTTCTCCAGCCTTGAAGCGGTTTTAGTGATTACGAATTTTAAGCCGCTGGATATCACTCCATTGACAGATTAAAATGGCAGAGCTAATTAACTATCCGATCCTCATCCTGATATTAATCCTTCAGATGACGATCGGGCGTAACATTCAACTAATCGGGGGGGCGACAGATTTTGTTCTGTTATGGCTCATTTGTTGGGGGCTTCAAAAGCAGGGAAAAAATGTGTGGTACGGCGCCATCTTCTCAGGATTGATCCTGAGTTTCGCATCTGCGGTGCCGTGGTACGCTTCATTTTTTGGATGTTTATTGGCAGCCGGATTAAGCCGATTTTTCAGTAAACGGTTCTGGCAAAATCCCTTGATTGCATTGTTCATTGTTACATTTATTGCAGCAATCGCATCCAATTTCGCGGTTTACGCAGCTTTAAGAATAACAGGGACATCACTTGATTGGAATGCATCGTTGGTTCGGATCATCGTCCCATCTGTATTTCAAGATCTGTTACTTTCCTTGCCCATATACGCCATTGTGCATGATATGTCGCGTTGGGTCTATAAACAAAGGTTGAGTGATGATTAAGAATGACAACCCAGTTCGAGATCAGACTAAGATGCGTTACAACGTATTTTACGCGTTGATCGCTTTGTTGTTTGGTTTCTATTGCGTCAAATCGTTTATTTACCAGGTTTTCGATTACGAAGATTACCTGGCCGTGGCTGATGAAAATCGGACGAAGCAGATCAGTGAACAAACGCAACGAGGTTTGATCAAGGATCGAAATGGTTTCATCCTGGCGAGCAATGTACCATCCTATGACGTCGCTATTGTCCCGGCTGAATTGCCGAGTGATACTGGATCGACCGAAGAAATATTCAGAGAATTATCGGAACTGATCGGGATTCCTGTCAGCAATGGACCATTGACTGATGAAACTGCCAAATTGTTCACACCCTGTCAGACAAATTTTGGAATTAAGGAAATCGTGGAAATTGGCGATACGAACTCGCCATATCAGCCAGTAAAGATCAAATGCAATGTTACTGAAGAGCAGGCCATGATAATCAGTGAAAAACACGAGGAGTGGCCTGGGGTAGAAATTGCTGTATCGCAAATTCGTAACTATCCCACAGGATCGTTGACCTCAGACGTGGTTGGTTTTCTGGGCCCGATCACTGCGGAAAATAAAAGTGATTATGAGAATTCCGGATTTGTAGCCGGCACAGATAAGGTCGGCTTCTCGGGAGTCGAGCTTTCACTGGACAAATACCTGATCGGAAGAAATGGTGTACGTATCATCGAGGTGGATAATGCCGGTAAAGAAACCAGAAATCTTGAAACGCCAATTGATCCAATTCCAGGTTACAACATTGTATTAACCATTGATACAAGG
>CAYWCH010000307.1:0-2344 GCA_964456715.1 uncultured Anaerolinea sp.
TCTGGATGTCGGCGACTGCTCAATGGAACTTCTCGATTAATGTAATTGAACATTTCGAAGACAAACTGAAAGCCATTCACTGCCATGCCTCGCAGATCAACCATGATGAGGATGAATTCGATAACTGGATGCGCCAGCGCATCACCACTGATCCAAAGAGCGGGGAAAGTGTTTTTGAAGAGCATTTTCACAGGTTGAAATTCGATTAACAGAAAAGTCTCAATTAATCAGATTAATTGCATTAAAAAGTGATTAATTGCACTGTTGTATCCATATATTGATTCTGATATAATTAAAATATCTGAATAATCAGATTAAATATGGAGCGTGCGATGGATCACGATCAACTCGAGTTTACCAACCTGTCCTGTTTCCTGAGGTATATCGCTGCAACTTCTGATAAGGGGGATGAAAGGATCCCACCGCTGAGTGAGTTAAGTCAAAAACTTGGTATCAGCGTGGCCACCTTGCGCGAACAGCTTGAGATCGCGCGGATTATGGGGTTTGTCGATGTCAAACCCAAGGCAGGGATTCGCAAGACGTTGTATTCATTCAAACCGGCTGTTGTCACCAGCCTGAGCTATGCACTGGCTTCAGAATCCGCTCCCTTCGATCAATATGCCAATCTTCGGCGTCATTTGGAAGCTTCGTATTTCCTCGAAGCCACCCGTTTGTTGACCCCTGAAGATAAGGACGATTTGGAATATATCGTAGACCGTGCCGAGGAGAAACTGCGACGCACGCCACCGGTTATGCCAACAAACGAACACCGCGAATTGCACATGACGATCTACAAGCGGATCAACAATAAATTCGTACAGGGTTTGTTGGAAGCTTACTGGGATATGTACAAAGCGGTCGGTTTTGAAATCTACCCAGATTTGAACTATGTTAAAAACATCTGGCAATACCACCGCAAGATGGTGGAGTTGATAAAAACCCGCAATTATGAACAGGCATATCATAATATGCTCGAGCATATGGAATTGATCACCCTGCGCCAGAAAAAAGTCCCCAAGCAATCTTTTGAATAGAATAAAAATCAATTTTATTGGAGATCATTTGAATGGGAAACCAAGAATCGATCGTCAATGACTTTTCTATCACCTTCAGCACTGTCAACGGTTCGGGAAGTGCAACAGCCAACACCACGCTGATGCGAGCTTTGTTTCGGATGGGTATCCCGGTTTCAGCAAAGAATGTTTTTCCCTCCAACATTCAGGGTCAGCCGACATGGTTTACTCTGCGGGTGAGCAAGAAAGGGTACCTGGCAAGGGTCGAAAAGGACGACATTGTTGTAGCCATGAATCCAACAACCCTGGCACACGAGGTTAAATATCTTGTTCCAGGCGGTGTGATGTTATTGCCCGACGATTTTAAAACCGACGAGATCCGCGAAGACATTGTAGTTTACAAGATGCCGGTAAAGAAACTGGTACGCGAAGCGGAAGTATCTCCGAGCTTACGCGATTACATTGCGAATATGGTCTACGTTGGTATTTTGGCATGGGTCTTGGATATTGATATCGAATTAATCCGACAGGCGTTGAGCTTTCACTTCAAAGGCAAACAAAAAGCGGTCGAGTCTAATTTAAATACAGTGGTCGCTGCTTTCAACTGGGCACACGATAACCTGGAAAAGCGCGATCCCTACCGCGCTGAGAAGATGAACGGGGTGGATGGGTACATCATGGCTGATGGAAACACCGCGGCCGCACTCGGCTCGATCTACGGTGGAGTGCAATTTGCAGCATGGTATCCGATCACACCAGCCACAAGTCTGGCTGAATCTCTGAACGAATATGTGCCGATGCTGCGAAAAGATCCTGAAACCGGCAAAGATACCTGCATCATCGTACAATCAGAAGATGAATTAGCAGCGATCGGCATAGCGATTGGCGCCGGATGGGGTGGTTTGCGCTCGATGACCTCAACTTCCGGACCGGGTCTGTCCTTGATGTCGGAATATATAGGATTGGGGTATTTCGCCGAGGTTCCTGTAGTCATCTGGGATGTTCAGCGGGTGGGACCGAGCACCGGCATGCCCACGCGGACAGCCCAGGGTGATCTGACCATGGTCAACTTCATCAGTCACGGCGACAAGCAGATGATCATCCTGATCCCTGGTTCGATCAATGAACATTTCGAGTTCGGATGGAAGGCGTTCGATATCGCCGAACGCCTGCAAACACCTGTAGTCGTTATGTCTGACCTCGACTTTGGTATGAACCCCTGGATAACGAAAAAATTCGAATATCCCGACCGGCCGATCGACCGCGGGAAGATCCTCTGGGAAGAGGATCTCAAGAAAAAAATGGAAGAGTGGGGTGGTAAATGGGGTCGT
>CAYWCH010000307.1:2354-3227 GCA_964456715.1 uncultured Anaerolinea sp.
ATGGCGACGGAATCCCATACAGGACAGTGCCAGGCAATCAGGATATCCATTCCGCATATTTCACGCGCGGCACCAGTCACGATGAATACGCACGCTATTCTGAAGCTCCAGAAACATGGGAACGGGTGTTTGAGAGAATCGATAAGAAGTTTAAAAATGCGCAGCCATACCTTCCGGAACAGGTGGTGGAGAAGATGGATGGTGCCACCATCGGCATCATTTCCTCCGGCTCTGCAGATCCGGCAGTAGTCGAAGCCAGAGATATTTTGGCTGAGCGTGGGATCAAATCGGACTACATGCGCATCCGCAGTCTGCCATTTTTTGACGATGTGAAGGCGTTTCTCGAAAGCCATGACCGCATTTACGTTGTCGAAATCAATCGTGACGGTCAGCTTCAGCAGTTGCTAAATGTTTACTTCCCGGAATATGGCTCCCGAATGATCAAATCTGCACACCTGGATGGTTTACCGCTTTCAGCCAAGTGGGTTGTCGACCATATTACCAAGGCAGAGGAGGTTTAACATGGACCAGAATCTCTTAAACCAGGCGCAAAACGCTGTCAACAAAGTTGGTTTGACCCGCAACGATTACCGGGGAGCATCCTCCACCCTGTGCCAGGGCTGCGGACACAACGGTATTGCAGCCCAGATCGTGGCTGCCTGCTATGAAATGAACCTTGTTCCTGAAAAGGTCGTGAAACTAAGCGGGATCGGCTGCTCGAGTAAAAGTCCGACCTATTTCCTGGGAAGATCGTTCAGTTTCAATGGCTTGCATGGGCGTATGCCATCGATGGCCCTTGGAGCGCTTTTCGCCGATCACACCCTGAAAGGGATCGGGCTCAGCGGTGATGGCGACTCTGCCAGCATCGGTCTG
>CAYWCH010000308.1:0-3222 GCA_964456715.1 uncultured Anaerolinea sp.
TGGTCGTAGTGTAGCAGGTCCAGCGCGGACTTGGGCTGCTCCACCTGCTGCTTGTGCCACGGCACCAGGATGTTGTTGCGCAGGGCAGTGAGGATCTGCATCGAGGAGATGCCCGTCCCCGGTGAGGTGCGCGCCGAGGTCTGGATGGGCAGGGATGTCACCCGCGCGCCCTCGAGGATGCCGTCGAGTCCGTCGGGTCCCCACAACGAGGAATTGCGCCCGTCGATATGGCAGCGGCCGTAGAGGTGGATCTGCTGGCCGTTGTAGATGATCTGCCCGTAGGTGAAGTAGGACTTTTCCTTGCGGTGGCCCACCCCCCGCCCGGGCTCGCGGTTGAGCGGCAGCGGCAATCCAAGGCGCTCACTTTGCTCGAGCAGCAATGGCAGCAGCCAGGTGTCGCCCCAGGTGGTCAGCAGGAAATCAGGGTCGTAACGTTCAAGGATGGCGCGCAGGTTGATGAGCAGTGGGCGGATGGGGTCAAACGAGAGCTCACACTCGTACTGCTCATACTTCACCTTCAGCTTGCGCGGGGTGTCGTGCTGCGGGTCGCAGTCGGGCTCCAACACCAGACTGCGGATGGGTACCGGCAGGGGGTCGATCTCCCAGGCCGAGTCGAGCGCGCGGATCTCGTGGACGAGGTTGTCGTCATCGTACTCAACGTAGCAATGCGCCAGCGCAAAAGTGCCGTGGACGGCAGCGTGGCGCAACGACAATTGCACATCGGCGTCGTAATAGGTGAGGTCAGGGAAGGCTTGCGAGCAGCGCTGGAACAGGTGCGGCTGGGCGGCGGCATTGGCCACCTGTACGGTCAGCAGGGTCACCGGTTGGGGCAAAAAAAGGTCGCGCCCCTGGCTGCGACCCAACTTCGGCTTTTCGGGCTGGCGGCTCAACCAGCGCCAGACAGCGCGCAGTTGCTCGTCGGGGCCAGCCAGCGAGAAGGTGACCGGGAAGTGCTGGTGTAGGCGCAATCGTTCGCCGTCCGCGCCGATAAACCAGAGCACCATCCCGTCGCGTTCGTCGCTGTAGAGGTCCAGCAGCCAACCGGTGACCTGGTTCATGGCTGCTCCGCTTGCTCCCCGTCAGTGGGTGGGTCGGCGGGCGCCTGCAAGCGTAGCGACTGCTGACTGACCACGCTCTCCACCAGTGTGCGCAGGCGGATCACTTCCTTGTGTTCCTCGAGCAGCATGGAGAGCAGAAAAGTCTCCATGGGCAGGGCGTTGGCAGCGTAGGCCGCGGCTGCCAGGTGATTGCGCGCGGCCGAGAACAGGTCGTCAAGCGCGAGTTGGTCGCTGCGACGCAGGGCGCGGCGGAAGCGGCTGAACGCTTCCTGCTCCTGCATGAACTCCATTGTGATCGAAGGTAATGTGCGTCCCATACGGACCTCCTGAATTACCGATAATCAGATACCCGGGAAGAGCGGCAGCCCGGATGCGGGCGGCTGCAGATGCGGGGCTTCAAACTGGACCGTCTCGGCGGCGGCCTCTTTGAGCATCTCGAGCAGCGGCTTGCGGTCCGCGCTCAGGGCCAGCAGCGGTTTGACACTCACCACCACCGGCGCGCTGCGGCTGATGCGCTCCAGGTGGCCGATGCCGAGCTGCAGCAGGCGGCGGCTCTCTTCCAGCGTCACGTTCTCGTCGAGGAAGGTGGCCAGCAGGTCAAGCACCAGGGTGGCCACCGGCTTGGCCGAGGTCTCTTCGAGCAGGGTGAGCACCTGGTAGCAGGTGAAGGCGCGCGAGAGCGAGATGTGCGACAGGGTCTCTTCCAGGCGCGAGGTAAGCCGCCGCACCGCCTGCGCCACCGGATAAACGTTGAAGCGGTTGCCGCAGTCGAGCACGCGCACGCTGCCGTTCAGGGCCAGGCGCGCCGCGCTCTCCACCATCAGCGGCATGCCAGCGTGCGGGGCAATGACCAGGGTGACCCGATTTGTCGAGACTCCACCCAGGGAATTGGTTTGTGAGATCGTCGGGATCAAATCCATTTGCTGCCTCCTTCTCTTTCATATCCATTATACAGAACTAATGTTCTATCGTCAAGAAGGATACACAGATTAGCCCTCACCCCACACCCCTCTCCCATTCCAGAACATTGAACTTGAATATAAAAATGGTTTCTTGGAATGGGAGAGGGGTCGCGAATTTTGCAAGAGGTGCCGGAGGAGAGGGAGAAAATAATGTTACAAAGTAGTCAGTAGGTAACAATTACACTATAATCATTTCGTAACATATCAGCCTTATCGGTTTTTCAACTTCGTTACTCGGAGCCTCCCATAATGGATATTGAAACCCTGCGGAAATACATGGCCATGCGCGACACCTACAGCACCCTCGAAACTCTGAACGTGTTCAGCGGCGAGCGCAAAGCCCTGAAAGAGTTCGGCTACGTGATCGAGGCGCCGAACTGGACGCGCGACGGACGCTTTTTGGTCTACAACAGTCGCGGACGCATCTATAAGTATGAACTGGCCACCGGTCAGATCAACGAACTCGCCAGCGGCTTTGCGATTGACTGCAACAACGACCACGTGCTCTCCCCCGACAACGACCGCATCGCGGTCAGCCATTTCACCTATGCAGACGCCACCTCGCGCATCTACACCCTACCCTTCGCGGGCGGTGAACCGGCGCTGGTGACCGACAAGGGTCCGAGCTACCTGCACGGCTGGTCTCCCGATGGCGCGCGCCTGGCCTATTGCGCCGAGCGTGGCGGGCAATACGACATCTACACCATCCCGGTCAACGGCGGGGAGGAAACCCAGCTCACCAACCTGCCCGGTCTGGACGACGGCCCGGAGTACGCGCCGGATGGCAAGCAGATCTGGTTTAACTCCACCCGCAGCGGTCTGATGCAGGTCTGGCGTATGAACCCGGACGGATCCAATCCCGTCCACGTGATCGACGAGGAAGCCAACTGCTGGTTCCCGCACGTCTCGCCTGACGGCAAGTGGTTCGTTTACATTGCCTACAAAAAAGGCGACGTGGATCCCGGTGACCACCCGGCCAACAAGCACGTCGAGATCCGCCTGGCGCCGATCGATGGTGGCGCGCCGAAGACACTGGTGAAATTGTTCGGCGGTCAGGGCACGATCAACGTCAATTCGTGGTCACCCGATAGCCGCAGTATTGCTTTTGTTTCTTATCGTCTCAAAGAATAACCCAAAGTGAGGAAACCATGATCCAACCCGTGAAAACAGCCATCATCGGATGCGGCATGATCAGCGAACCC
>CAYWCH010000309.1:0-3209 GCA_964456715.1 uncultured Anaerolinea sp.
CAGAACCAACATTCTTACCGCCAGCTTCGGTGATGAGCATATCCACGAAGGTGCCGGGGCCGCTCGTCCAGGGTTTGGCGGGATCGGAACCATCCAGTTCGTAAAACACCACGGGTGTCGTGGTTGCTGCCGCCACGGTATCTTCCACCGCTGCGACGCGTTGAGCCAGTGAAGCGGTGAGCGCGGTGGCTTCCTCGTCGCGGCCGGTCAGCTTGCCGACATCCTGAATGATTTGGTAGAGGCCATCAAAATCGGTGGGATTGGCGATGTAATAGACCGTCAAACCAAGGTCCTCCAGCGCTTTCACCTGGTCGGCGGTATTGATACCGGCAGCGATCACCAGGTCAGGGTTCAAAGAGGCAATGGTTTCATACGAATAATCGCCCATCGATCCGCCAACATCCGTAAGGCTGGCAGCTTCGGCAGGATAATCCGAGAAACTGTCACGACCGACCATCTGTGCGCCGGCACCAATTGCATAGAGGATCTCAGTGGCCGAGGGTGCCATGGATACGATACGCTGAGCGGGAGAGTCAAGGGTGACGGTCCGCCCCAATCCATCACCTATGGTGAACGTTTGATCCACAATGGTTGGAGCGACAGTAGGCGTAGGCGCAACCGTGGTTGTGGCCGCTGAGCAGGAAGTCACCAAGAAGATCACAAGCATCAGACTGATGCAGGAAACCCATCGTTTTTTCATAAATTCTCCAAATAGATTACACAAATTAACAACAATCCCCCGGCTGGTTACCGGGGGGACTAAGACAAAAATTACGAGTGTCCACCTCCTATCAGCGAGATCGTGGTTACACACTTCTGGGCGGGCGACCTGGCTTATCAGATTTCTCTGAATTACAGTTGCGCGTCAGCACCGGTCTTGCACCGGTTTCGCCTTTAAGCTCTCCCATCCGGGGGAGGAGGCACCCAAAAGTCTATTTAATTGTAAAGATATTTTATGTGATAGGACTTAAACCGTCAAGCCAATGGGCGGTGTATCTTAATGAAAAGTAAATGATCAGGCGCGTCAATCAGGATCAATCGTCGCAGGGATGGTCATGGCTGTGTTCCCGCTCGATCACGGTGATACCCGGTTTCTTGCCCAGGGTGATGGTGATCCCGAAGGTCTTGAGAAGGGCTTCAGGGGTGATCACCTTCTCACCACGGCCAACGGCAATCACCTTGCGCGCCAGCAGCATGGTCAGGTTGCAGTCCATGGCTTCTTGAATATCGTGGGTGGCGACAACGACGCTGGCACCACGGCATAACTCGTCTCGCAGCATCTGCTGATAGATCTCCCTGGCGCCGGCGTCTAAACCGGAAGTGGGTTCATCGAGGATCAACAGATCGGCGCGGCGAGCCAGTGCTTGAGCGATGTACACCCGCTGCTGCTGCCCGCCAGAAAGTGAACGCACGGGTTTATCGCGCAGATCAAGCACTCCCATCCGTTTCATCGAATCGGCCACAATGTCAGAATCTGCACTGGTGAGCTTTCCGGTCAGTCCGGCTTCGGCATATCTACCCATGGTAACCACGTCCACGGCCCGCAGCGGCAGAATAAACCCCGACGATTGGAATTGGCTCAAATACGCGATCTGATGTGTTGATCGAATGGGCTCCTGGCCAAAAATCGTCAGTTTTCCGCTAATTACCGGGATCAATCCCACCAGCGTTTTTAGCAAAGTGGATTTTCCGGAACCATTCGTACCGATCAATGCCAGTGATTCACGCTGGTGCAGAGTAAAATCGATGTCTGAGACAATCGTTTCACCGCGATAACCGATATTGAGAGATATGGTCTGGATCACAGGAAAAGTAAGGGTTGCTTCAGTCATGTGCGGCTGCCTTTTTGCTGCGGTGACGCTTGTTTTGAATGTTCTTTACCAGGAGAACAGCAAAAAAGACCAGCGAAGCCACCAGCACGATGGCCGATCCGGCTGAAAAATTAAAGTAATAACTGACCAGCAACCCCGCGTAGACCGAAAACAGGCCGATCATTGATGAATAAACCATCATGGTGCGGATACGGCGAGCCAGCAGGGCAGCCGCTCCGGCCGGGGCGATGAGCATTCCAAAGACCAGCATTGTCCCCACCGTTTGAAAGGAAATGATCACAGCCAGCGCGATCATGGCCAGCATGATGTTATGGTACAGACGTGAGGAGAAACCGGAAACCTGCGCCTGCTCCGGATTGAAACACAATAATAGAAAGGGCCGTTCGCAGATTGCTGCCGTGACCAGGATGATCAGCGTCGCCGCTGCCTGCAGGATGACAGACTGCGTGTCGATGCCTAGGATCTCTCCGAAAAGGATGCGGACGAGATCCCCCGAAAAGGTGGTGGATCGCGAGACGATGATCACTCCCAGGGCAAGCATGGACACAAAGAGCAAGCCGATGGCTGTATCTGAGCTAAGGTTGGATTTGCGGGTAATCAGGCTGATGCCGCCAATCATCACCACCGCGCTGACCGCAGCACCGATGATCCCGGGGATACCCAGCAGGATGGCAATTGCCACACCAGGCAATACCCCGTGAGCCAGGGCGTCTCCGATGAAGGCCAAGCCCCGCAGAACGATATAGGTACCCACAACCCCGCAGGCCACCGAAACGAGTGCTCCGGCAACGAGCGCGCGCAGCATGAACGTGTTTGAGATAAAGGGTTCTACCAACCAGCTCATGATTCTATTTTATCAAACCTTCAATGTCAGTGGAGGGCGGAAACGATGGTGTCGCTCAATTCACTCATGAATGTAAAATAGGAGCCATCTTCCGGGAGGATGTGCGTGGATACCGGAACGACTTTCACTCCCGTTTCCTTGCCGATGCTTTCGGCAACAGCGGGGGGAGTTCCCAGTTCGGTGAATATCGCCTTAACATCGTTCGCGCTGATTAGAGTTTTGAGAGCGGCAAGTTCGGAGGCAGAGATCTCTGCCTGGGTGGTCAGGCTGGGAACGATGGCACCAACCAGTGTAAAACCGTACCGGTCCGCAAAGTAACCCAGTGATTCGTGACCGGTGACAAGTTTACGCTCTCCCTGCGGCAGGGTGTTCACATTGTCGATAATGGATTGGTTCAACTGATCGAGGCGGGTTTCCAGGTCGGCAGCGCGGGTAGAAACATCCAGGGCGAGATCGGTTTTCAGTGTATCCGCGAGAGCTGCAACGATCTGCTTCATGGCGAGTGGATCCGTCCAGAGATGAGGGTCGTCAGC
>CAYWCH010000310.1:0-3186 GCA_964456715.1 uncultured Anaerolinea sp.
TTCATTAAATAAGCCAGGAATTTCTCACGGAAGGGTTGGTGATGGCCGTACAGCTCGCCATCCGTGGCGACCAGCACCAATTGGTCATCCCCGGAATCAGCGTATTGCTCGATTAGATGGTCTGAGATGAATCGTTCGGCGTTCTCAGTGGCTGCCGGGTTGAAACTGATGGCCGTGCCCAGGGCGCCATTATAGAAGAACACCACGATCGATTTGCCATCCGGCAGTTGCACTTGGTAGGGCTGATTGGTGTCAAGTCCATCGCTTTCGGCCGAACCCGGCGCCAGGATGGTGAAACGGATGCCTTCATCAGCCAGCACGGAGAGCGTCTCCAGGTTGACGGCAGCTTCGGGCAGCCACATCCCCTCAGGGGCATGACCAAAAGTATGTTTGAAATCCGCGATGCCCCAGCGCACCTGCAATTCCTTGTCGCGACGCGATGCCAGCGGCAGGATGGTGTGATGGTAGGGCTGTGCCATGGCGTTCCCCGCTCCAAAGCGCTCATAGCTGGCCTGCTCGGATGCAGCGATCATGCTCAGTGTGCCCGGCGCGTAACCTTCCATCCACCGCGCCAGGGTCGGTCCGATGTTGAAGCTGATCTTGCTGAAATTCCCCGCTTCGGCATTGGGGAGATAGCTGCGGTCATTGACCCGTTCATTCCAATTGGGATAGGGTTCCGAACCCGATTCATCCGGGATGAGTCCGGTTAACGGGTCTTCCCTGGAGGGTTGGTAAAAATGGCCGTGAACACAAAAAGATCGGGAAGACATAGCTTTCATCCGTTATTTGTTGAGATAATCGAGCTTTTGCTGCATCCGCGCCGGCATAATTCCGAATTCACGAGGCAGAATGTCGATGGTACAGGTGCGATTCTCGGCCAACGTATCCAGCCAGAACACGGAGATCGGGAAATTCTTGTCGAGCTGGTTGACCCACAGCGTCAGGCGGCGCATGTTGCCCAGCGAGATGGGCAGGTAGATGCGCTTGATTCCCGTCTGGCGGGCGATCAACCGGACGATCTCTCGGTAGCTCAGGAATTCCACCCCACCGATCGAGTACAGCCGGTTGATGGTTCTCTCGTCGTCCTGAGCCAGGACCATGCACGTCACCAGGTCTTCCACGAAGAGCGGCTGAAGCACTATATCCTGCAGCCCGGGAAACAAGAAAATTCCCGGTGAACGTTTGAGCAATTGATGGATGGGTTCGGTGAATTGATCACCCGCGCCGTAGATGGCGTCGGTGCGGAAAATCGTGTAGGGCACGCCGCTGTCGATGATCCATTTCTCGGCGATGGCTTTGGCTTTGAGGATGGGAAAAGCGGACGAACGGTTGGCGCCCAGGTGGCTGAGAAAGACGAAGCGTTTGACACCTGCTTCTTTGGCCGCGTTGACCACCTGTTTGGTGCCCTCCACGTCCACCAGGTTGAGGTTGCTCTGATGGCTGTGTCGTTCGGCCCCGGCCAGGTGATAAACCACCTCCACGTCGCGCATGGCAGCACGCAGCCCGCGGAAATCGTTGAGGCTGCTCACCGCCACCTCCACCGGAGTCCCCTTGGGGAGCTGAGGTGATTCCAGCGACGGTCGGAGCAGGATTCGCACCTGCCGCCCCGAATCCACCAGGTTGCGGATCAGGCTGCGTCCAATAAAACCGGTACCACCAGTGACAAGGATCATCAAAGCGGAATTATAGCAGAGGTTCGGGGCATAATCCGTCCGCTTTCGTGGCATGGTTCTTGCTACATAAGCCTTACCGGTAGATACGAGGCCCTCATGAGCACACAAGACGAAAAACCCAATCGCATCGGCTTTCATTACTTACCCGATACCAACCACTATACCCAAAATGATCTGGAACGATGGCTGCCTGAATTGCAGAGGCTGCAGGCTGCCTCGTTGGTGATCCGCGGGGAAGCTGCACGAGCCATCCCTGAAGCCTTCATCAGCAGTCTGGTTGCTGCCGGGATCGACCCGATCATCCACCTACCGCTCTCTCTGCCCGATTCTCCCACCGTGGCTGATCTCAAAGCGATCCTGCATGCCTATGCCTCGTGGGGGGTAAAGAACATCATCCTCTTCGACCGCCCCAACCTCCACGAAACCTGGACGCACTCCGGCTGGGCACAGGCCAACCTGGTGGAGAGCTTTTTGGACCACTTTCTACCTCTGGCAAATGAATGCCTTAACGCCGGCCTGAACGTGGTCTTCCCTCCGCAGGAACCCGGCGGCAACTACTGGGATACCTCCTTTTTACATAATGCGCTGCTTTCAATGCAGCGCCGCAATCAGAAGAACCTGCTCAACCACCTTCAACTTTCCGCTTACGCCCGCACCTACGGTCACCCGCTGGATTGGGGCAAGGGCGGCTTCGAGCGCTGGTCCGGCAATAAACCCTACGCCACCCCGGAAGGCAGCCAGGACCAGATCGGCTTCAACAATTACGAATGGCTGCAGGAGGCCGCCCGGAGCACTCTCGGACGCAGTCTGCCGGTTTTCGTCCTGGGAATCGGCCAAAAAGACAACAATCCTGCCATTTCATTGACAACTGATGAATATAAAGCCGTGATCCGCGAAACGGACGCTCTTCTCGCCAATCCAGACGTGGTCTGCGCCTGTTACTGGCTGCTCAGCGCCGATGATACTGATCCCGCTGCTGCTTCCGCCTGGGTCAAAGCGGATGGCACAACTGCGGCATTCGCACCGAAAATTAAAAAGGCTGAAACCTCCAAGACAAATGCGATTCCGCAAATACCCTCAGAAAAACTAGAGGTACCATCAGAACCTGCAGCTGCTTTTTTGATCAAACATTACCTGCTGCTGCCCGCCTACGAATGGGGTGTCTCCGACTGGCACCTGGACGTGATCAAACCCTTCGTGCGCAAGCACCAACCGACCATCGGATTCTCGATCGCTGAAGCTGCCCTGGCTGAAACCGTTACCGTCATCGGCGGGGAACAATCCTTCTCCGAAGACGCGCTGGCTGAGTTACGCAGCAAGGGCTGCCGCGTGGAACGGATTTCAGGAGATGGTACAAGTATTGCAACACAGTTATCCGAGAGGTGAAAAATGAACCTGACAATGCCCGCATCCCCCATCCAGCATACCCCCATTGACGCCAAAACCCCGGTCGTTAAAGTGATCGGCCTCGGCGGCGGCGGCCAAAACGCCGTTGACCGCATGATCGAGCTCG
>CAYWCH010000311.1:0-3171 GCA_964456715.1 uncultured Anaerolinea sp.
CGAACCAATCGCCGCTGAGGTGGTATCGATGGCACCAGCCACCACCCTGACACCGGGTTTGAGCCCGATGGCTTCGGCCACGCTGTTCTTCAACTCGCCGACGATCGCGTTGCAGGGGATGATTTCGGGGAATTTATCGGGGTCGATGCCGCAATTGGCCAGCAGCACCGGCGAGTACTTCACGTTGCGAGAATCGCGGTTGTCGGTTACCCACGAGGTGAGGATCGAATCGGGGGTTGCGGTGAAGCGCCCGGTCAGACACAGGTTCATATAATCGAGCACGTTGAGGAACTTGTAGGTCATCGCGTAGATCTCGGGGAACTCGTCGCGGATGAAAAGCATGTGCGCAGCGGGGTCTTTGCCGGTGAGTGAAGGGGCGCCGCCGGTCAGGTTGATCCAACGCATCAGCTTGGCTGCGTTGTATCCCGCCAGTTCCGGCGCGCCGCCGGTGATCTTCTTGAGGTTACTGGCACCGCGCATGTCCATCCACAACACACAGTTCATCAGGGCATTGCCGTCGCGGTCAACCGCCACGGTACCTTCACCCTGCGTGGAGCAGCAGACCGCCTGGATGGAATCCACATCCACCAGACCCTTGCTGATCAGCTTACGTGAGGTCAGCAGGAAAGCGTTCCACCAGTCACGCGGATCATGCTCGGCGCCGCCGTTGGGCAGCACGTGCATGGGTACTTCTATGAACTCCCAACACGCGCCCGCTCAGGGTGACCAGGGCGGTCTTGCAGCCCGAAGTCCCCAGGTCAATCGCGAGGAAACAAGGTTCGCTGCTCATACTACTCTGCCTTCTTCAAAACATCCGGGTCCTTCAAACGGGTCAGCAGGAAGACGCTGACGATCATAAGACCAACTGCCAGCAGCATGGCCGGGGTGAGCGCGCCGTTCTTGTCTTTCATCACCTGCATGAGATAAACGAAGACAACCGCCGCCTGCCCGAACAACTGGATGAGACCGTTGCTGGTGCCTTCGGGGGTCGGCCAGGTGATCTCGGCCACGTACTGCATGCCCACCGGGCTCATGCTGGTAATGAAGAAACCGAGCGCGAACGCAGAAACATAAAGCAGCCAGGAAGTGGTCGCGAAGGTCAGCCCAAGCATGAACGGGATGGCCGCTGCCATACCCAACAGCAGGTATCGCTTGCGCTTGTGAGTACGGTCAGAGAACGGCGGAATGACCACAGCGCCGACCAGGCCGCCCACCAGCATCAGGGCACCGACCAGACCATTATCGATCGAGGTAAACCCTCTCGGCTTGATGATCATTTCCACCAGGGTCATCACGCCGTTGAAAATACCCATGCCAATGAACGAGACGATGAGGTAAAACCAGAACATGCGGTTCTTGAGCGCGTTCTTCAACCCCTCCAGCATCAGCGAGCGGACTTCCATGCCGGCCGGGCACGGCGGAGTGACCGGTTTTTCGCGGGCAAAGATGAGGAAGAGCACACCGGAGAAAGCGGTCACACAGCCATAGATAAGCTGGACATTCGGGAGGACATGCCCATGGAATCAGTCAGAATTGGAGTCAGCACCTGGCCAATGGCAGTGCCGATCAGGTTTGAAATGGTGATCAGCCCTACAGCGGTGGCACGGAACTCGGTGTTGAACCATTTGGCCGGGACTGTCGTCCAGGCATTCAAGAGGAAGGGCTGGGCAATGGCAATTCCGATCGTGCTGATGAGCACCATGGTGTAGTTGTCACCGGTTGCGCCGCGCAAGACGCCAAAAACGCTCATCAGGATGGCGCCAAGCCCGACCGTCTTGGTAAAGCCAAATTTATCGATCGCCCAGGAAATCGGGATCGACAACGGAATAAAGGCGATCATGAACGTCATCGCCAGAAAATTGATATTCTCGGGGGTCACATTGTAAAACCCGGCCGCGGCACTGGCAATGGGTGCGTAACTGATCCAGAGGATCTGGATGGTGAGGTTAATGAACATGAATACCGCCAGAACAACCCAGCGGTAGGGATACAACTTGTATTCTTTATTTTCCATGGGGAGGCTCCGCCTTTAATTTTTTGGACAAGGAAATTATATCGAAAATTTTAAATCGCAAATGCCATCTAAACCCGGAAATTATTTATTCAACAAAAAGTGGAACGGATTATCCGCTCCACTTCGGTTTTTTCTCTGTCAGTCTGTTTTCTGCGGCAGGGTGAACCACACACATAAGCCGCCATCCGGATGGTTCCCGGCTCCCACGGATCCGCCCTGCCCTTCGACCAGTTGCTTGACGATCGCCAACCCCAGCCCGGCTCCCCCCAAGGCCCGGGCGCGGCTTTTCTCGCTGCGGTAAAAGCGGTCAAAGATCTTGTCAACCTCTTCATCCGGTATCCCGCTTCCCTGGTCGGTTACCGAAACACGCACCCCCTGTTCGACAGGCTCAGCGGTGATCATAATAGTCGAATCATCACGCGAATAATTCAAAGCGTTTTCGAGAATATTCCCGATGATCTGCTCCACCCGCTGCGGATCTGCCCATGTTTTGGGTAGTTTCTCTGAAAAATCAGTTTTAAGATTGATACTCTTCTCAGAAGCCTGGGGAGAAAAAACGCTGACCACTTTTTTGATCAGTTTGGCAATATCCAATTCACACAGTTCGAAATGCAGCTTGCGCGTCTCAGCCAGAGTAAGCAATCGTAAATCTTCAACCAACCGTTCCAGCAGGTAAGTCTCTGCCAAAGCCGGCGCGATACTGACGTCATTGACGGGATAAATACCATCCACGATGCCTTCCAGGCGTCCACGCAGCACCGCCAACGGAGTCCGCAATTCATGCGCGATATCTGCCAGCAATTGCCGCCGTTCATTATCATTCTTTTCAAGTGCTTCGGTCATGTCATTGAAATGAGTGATCAAGGCTGACAGATCATCATTCCCCTTCTTGGTGGCAATCCAGGTGGAAAGGTCCCCGTGGGAAACCTTTTCGGCTGCCGAGATCACTTCAGCGATCGGGTTGACCACACGCCGGGTCAACAAAATGCCCAGGATGATCGCAAACACCGCCACACCGATCGAAATCTGCGCGATCGGGTTGATCACCGCAAATGTCAATTTTAAGGGGTGAGGGATGTCTTGTGGATCGGTAATGATGCCCCCCACAGTCTTTCCATCCGCCTTGAGTTGTGAAACCGGCACTCCTTCAGGGAAGG
>CAYWCH010000312.1:0-3168 GCA_964456715.1 uncultured Anaerolinea sp.
CGCCCACAAAGGTGACATTAAAATCCTCGAGCTTTTTGCCCTTGGGGGCATGCTCGATCATGGTCAGTACATCGCAGACCACCTGGGTGGGGTGGTTGTAATCGGTCAACCCGTTGATCAGCGGGACAGTGACGTATTTGGCAAGACCTTCCATTGTCTCGTGTGTGAGGGTGCGCGCCATGATTACGTCCACGAATCGCGAAATGACCTGAGCTGTATCACCCAGGCTCTCACGTACGCCCAGGTGGATCTCGCCAGGTTTAAGGTAGAGCGCGTGCCCTCCAAGTTCGGTCATTCCAACCTCGAACGAGATGCGGGTACGGGTGGAGGGTTCTTCAAAGATCATTGCCAGTGAAGCGCCTTCCAGCAGCTTTGGGGTTGCTCCCTGTTTATCTGCCTTTTTGATCATACGGATCAATTTGATCAGATCGAGCAACTCCTCCTTTGAAAAATCCTGTGTGTCGATAAAATGTTTCAATTCCATACATTTCTCCTTCTGATTTTTCTCAATTAAGAAAATAAAATCCGGTGATTAACCGGATTAAATTCATTAAATATCTTCGATATTCGCTTCAGCCCGGAAATCCTCATCCCTGGGCATCCACTCATCGATGTTGCGGACGATCCTGGGCACCAGCGAGTATCCGCGGATTTGAACCCCTTCGACGGTCGGCAACTTCTTCCGTAGGAATTCTCGCATCTCATCGTTGTCTCTAAAGCGACACTCAATGGAAAGGTCATTCGTGCCCTGGCCAAACGCAATATATGAGACCTCGGGTGTCCGCAGGAACAGATTGATCACCTCATCTTCGCTATCGGCGTCAACTTCAAGAAAAATATCCACCGCTGTGTTGTAGCCAAACGCATCAGGTTCGATGATCGCGGTCAATCGAATGGCTCGCAATCGTACAAGCCGGTCGATGCGTTTGCGGATCGTACGCTCGTTGGCGTTGAGAATGCGCGCAATCTCAGAGGCAGATGTCCGCGCATCTTTGTGCAATATCTGGATGATTTTTTGGTCAAATTGATCGAATTGAGGTTTCATTGTATGTTCCGATCCGGAACAGCTATATTCCGTTACGGAACTATTGTAGCACAGAATCGGACTCATTTCAAGTAGGCAAAAAAAGAGAGCATGGAATCCATGCTCTCAAGAATATTTAGAATTGTCTATTTACCCGGCGCTGCTTCCTTCTTGAACAGCACCGGCATAAAGGGAATGACCAAGAAGATCAGCGCGGCGAAAACGGCGAACGCAGCCAGGTAACCGAACTTGTCAGAGAGAACTCCGCTCAATGCCAGACCGATGCCCTGACCGATGTTGGTCACCGCCATCAGGATGGAGTACATGGAAGCCGCGATGGATGGCTGGGTGTACTTCATGGCCAGTGCGAAGTAGCAAGCCTGTGAAATACCATAGGCCAGGCCAAAGGCGGCGGCAGTGAAGAAAGCACTCGGAACATCCGGGGCGATTGCCATGAGAAGCAGCGTTGGCGCGACGGTCAGCATCGAGATCCACATGGCTTTCTTGTCACCGAATTTATCCATCACGATACCGCCCACGATGGCGCCCAGCGTCACGCCCACACCCCAGACTGTGGTGATCAGGCCAGCGGTGCTCAAACTGACGGTCATACGGTCAGAGAAGGCAGGATTGATGATCTGGTTCGCGCCTACGATCACCATAAAGATGACCAACCCTGCACCTGCGGCAGCCAGTACCTGTGCATCCTTGAACGCGCCGAAGGCCTTCCAGTTGAAGCCCTCACCCGGTGTGCGTACAGTTTCCTTGATTAAGAAGAGCAGGGCAAAGGGCAGCAGAGTCAGGATGGCCAGGAAGTAGAATACCGACGGCCAGCCCAGTTTTTCGGCGATGAACCCGCACGTTGAGGCTGCCACGATCACGCCGATGGCGCGACCGCCGACCATGAATCCCTGAAGAATGCCTTTCTCGGAAAGCGGGGTGATATCCAGCGCCAACCCATCGGCGCAGGTATCGAAGAAAGCCATGCCCAATTGCAGCAGAAAAGCCATGCCAACAAATGTCCAGTACTGCGTACCGGGATTCAAGTTGGCCACCACCAAAAGACAGGCAATCTGCACCAACAGACCAATGACAATGTAGGGCTTGCGGTGGCCCAGACCGAAAAAGTTGAACTTGTCGCTCAACATCCCGAAAAAGATCTTGAGCACAAAAGGAATGAGCGCGATCGAAGAGAAGATGCCCACCTTGGTCATATCCAGGCCGCTTTCGATCATGTACAGCGCGTTGATCGAAGCAAAGTAACCCAGGATGATGCCTTCGGCGAAGTAAATGGTCCCGAAAAAGGAGAACCGTAAGGTCTTACTCTGATTGGTCATGAGAGAATCCTGTATAAGCAAAGAATGAAATTATCCTCTAATTATACAGGATTCGAATTTTCGGAAAGCGGATCGATCAGGCAGCTTTTTGCTGCATCTTCCCTTCCATCACGCCCTTGCGGCCGGCGAACAGCCCGCGCATGGCCAGGTCGGCCTGCGACTTCGTCCAGCGCGCTGAAACGTACCTGACTTTGGATATGGTCGGGACCAGGGTGCTGATGGCCTGCAGCCACTTGTTGGTGAAGCCGGGAATATAGATGCGGCGGCCTTTCATGGCTCTCTTGAGCGTCGTGCGGGCTACTTTATAAGGATCAACGGTGGTCGCCCAGCCCCAGAACCCCTGGGCGAAGATGGCACGCATGCATTCTTCGGTGGTGGGCATGCCGCCCGGGCAAAGCGCTGTTACAGACCCGAAGGAATGGATTTCTTCGTTGAGCGCCAGTGAAATATCCAACAAAAATCGTTTGGTGGCGGCGTAGGTAGCCTTGAATGGCATGGGGTAGAAGCCAGCCATACTGCAGGTGTTGATGAGCCTGAACTTACGGGATTCATCACGCATACTCAGGATCTCGTGACTGAAATCCATATTTGCCACCAGGTTGACCTTGAGGATGGTCAGGATCTGGCTGCGGCTCTTTTCGAGGAAGGCACCCTCGTGGTCCAGACCGGCCACGTTGACCAACGACCAGAAACACATCTCCTTTTCGCGGAAGGCTATGAAGAGCTCCGTCCGCGCCGGTTCTGATGTGAGGTCGCAGGGGAAGTATTGCACTTCGATACCAAATTGATCGGTCAGCCGCCCTGCCA
>CAYWCH010000313.1:0-3159 GCA_964456715.1 uncultured Anaerolinea sp.
TTTTTCTTCCCGAGGGATGCCGTTTGAATCCCATCCCCGGAGTTCGTAATACTCATCCAGCATTCGGTTCACGGTCTCCGGCGTCAGATGCATCCCTTTGGTCGGACCAGAAGGCATCGGGTCGTACACCCTTTCCGGCGGCAGATCGTATTTCCGGCCGAAATCCCCGACTTCGCGAACCCAAAAGGCTCGGGTGAGGTTCCACACTTTTTCCGAAATCCGGAAAAGGTCTTCCCGGGAATATCCGAACCCCGTCACGGCATGGAAGGCCTTCACATATTCGCCGAAATCGAGTTTGACTTCCAGCCAGGGGAAACGGCAGACGCCGAACATCTCCATAAGGGGCCGCAGGGTCTGAAGCTCCTTTACCAGCTTGGCCCGTCCTTCCACGTTATCGCGGCCCATCTCCATGTCCTGCACGATGGCCCAGGACCGCGTGTGCTGGGCGCCGATGTCGGAAGTCATGAAGGAAAGGAGCATGGCCGGCGCTCCCCGGCACTCGTAAGCCGAAAATTCCAGGCCCTTGACCTGCATGGAATAACGCTCGCTTTTCTGTCCGAGCTTCCTGGCTAAGGACCGCGACCCCTCGCCCATAATCTTTCCAATCCCTTCCTGATAGGCGATCTTTTTCAAAACCTCCCTGATGGCTGGTATGTTTCCGAACCGCAGGTCGATCCCGTCGAGTCGGTCCTTGTTCAAAATCCCATTCTCGAAGCATTCCATGGCAAAGCCGAGCGTGCCGCCGGCCGCAATGGTATCCATTCCTAAATCGTCGCAAAGGTAATTGAGATACTGAACGTCTTCGATGTCATCCACCAGGCAGTTGGATCCCAGCATCCCGATGGTTTCGTATTCCGGACCGTCAATGTAGGTTCCATGCTTCCGTGAACGGGTGTAGTTCCCGCAGTTGAGGGGGCAGCAGAAGCAGGCTTTATCGCGGACGAGAATCTTTTCACGCATTGGTCCCGGAGCCAGTCCCGATTGCTTTTCATAAATCCCGTAGGCAAAGTTTTTCGTCGGCAGGACACCCATGTCCTGACACCAATCGGTGATATCCGTGGTCCCGTATTGGCGGAAACGCCTGAAATAGGGGTGTGAAGTGATATGCTTCAAGGCGGCTTTTGAGATTTGGATCAATCCGTCGGCATCATAAAGCGGGATCCCGCCGGTCCCGTGCACGGCGATGGCCTTCAGGCCTTTCGATCCCATGACCGCCCCCATGCCGCAGCGCCCGGCCTGGCGGCCGAATTCATGGTTGATGTTGGCGTAACGGACCAGGTTTTCTCCGGCGGGACCGATGGTTGCCAATTGAAACCACTCTCCCAGGTCATTCTTCATAACCGTTTCGGTCTCCAGGGCACCCTTCCCCCAGTAAGGGCGGGCATCGCGCAACTCGACCCGATCGTCGTCGATATAAAGATAAAGAGGTTCCCGGGAAGTTCCTTCAAGAATGATCAGGTCGTAACCGGCGAACTTCAATTCGGCCATCAGCTGGCCGCCCAAATTGCTGTCGCCGTAGCCTCCGGTAAGCGGCGACTTCGTGCCGAAAATCAATTTCGCCGCGCTGGGCCAGAAGGTTCCAGAAAGAGGACCGGTCGCGATGATCAGCTTGTTCTCCGGCCCCAATGGATCCGCGCCCGCCGGGACCTCGTCGTAAAGGAATTTTGCCACGAACCCGCGGCCGCCGATCCACTCTTTGGCCAAATTTTCACTTAGGCCCTCTTTCTCGATCTTCCTCCGGGTCAGATCAATCCGCAAATATTTCCCGCCGTATCCGAACATCTCATTCACCCCCCTCAATCGCCCCGGTGGCACAAACGGTCACGCACTCCCCGCAGAGGTCACACTTGATAGGGTAGGAAAGATCCCGATGGAGAAAGAGAACCCGAAGCGGACACTCGTCCACACACAACTGGCAGAATGTGCATTTGTCAGGGTCGATCCTGTAAACGCCGTCTTTCTCGGATATCGCCTCGCTCGGACAGACCTCCCGGCATCGCCCACACTGGTTGCAGACTTGGATTTCAAACGTTCCGGGCTCGGGGAATCTCCGCTCGATGCGGATGGCAGCCTTCTTGGGATTGTTTTCTTTGAAATGGGTGAGGCCGCAAATGACCTCGCAGAGAGAGCAACCCGTGCAGCGTTCCGGATGCAGAACCAGAGCCTTCATCAAATCTTCTCCTCCATTTTCGCCAAGGTCGCTTAGAGAATCTTCAGGATTTCGTCGATCTTATTCTCCTCGTTCACAAAAGGAAGCCCGATCATGACCGTGAACCCGTTTCCCCCATCCACAAATTCGGTCCCGGTGTATAAAACCAGTCCGTTTTCAAATGTCGTATCCACGATCCTTTCCGTGAGCTTCGCCGAGCACGGATTGGGCTCTTTATAAAACCCCCCCGCAGAATACCCCGTCCTATGGGTGGGCAATCACGAAAGACTATCTTGAATACCCCGTCCTATGCACGGGGATGAAAAGTTTTCAGCTGGAGGTATGGGTAAATGTGCTACGTATTGTACATACGGACCCGTATGCCCGGTGGTGTGGGATGGAGAAGACCTCAAGGCATTCCCCATCCCCGATTTTCCCATGGTCAGATTTGCTGACCCGATTTCATGAATTGCTGATAAAGCAAACCACGCTTTGGGTTCAGATAAGCATAAGACAACCTTATATGCAATAGAAAATTCTTCAACATTTTCTTGAGACAATCGGTGGCACCCGATTCCCTCGTTTTGTGAAACCCGGTTAAATGTTTCGTTCAATGGCGGCGCATCTCCCTCTTGCCGGTGAGATCCGCTAATCAGCGAAAGATGGAAGGGATTTCGTGTATTTTCATGAAGATGCCCGTTCTGTTCTGCGGAAGAAGAAATCTGGCATGAATATTTCATAATCCAATGAGCCCTCGGGCGTTCCGGTTTTTCGGATCACCGGGACGCGGAGCGAATATCCGGAAGGATCAGGAGAAAAAATGATGAAAAAGATCATGCAGACAACGCTACTGGCGGTTTTTGTCGTTCTTGCGACGGCCTCTTTCAGCTATGCCGAATTCGTGGCGGCGGGCGGCGGCGGATTTCCTTATTTCCATCTCGGCTGCCTCATCGTGGGCGGTTTGATCATCCTCTCACTGAAACAGCGGTATCCGAAACTTTACCTGAGCG
>CAYWCH010000314.1:0-1161 GCA_964456715.1 uncultured Anaerolinea sp.
CTTGGCAAGAACATCCTCGGTTCCGGCTTCGATTTCGATCTTGAAGTCCGTATGGGTGCAGGCGCCTTTGTCTGCGGTGAAGAGACTGCACTTATGGCCTCCATCGAAGGCAACCGCGGCGAACCCCGCCCGCGCCCACCCTTCCCTGCAGTTAAAGGTTTGTTTGGTAAACCCTCGAACATTAATAACGTTGAGTCATACGCAAACGTACCCCAGATCATTTTAAAGGGCGCCGAGTGGTATGCCAGTTTTGGTACCGAAAAATCGAAAGGCACCAAGACGTTTGCGTTAGCAGGTGATGTCAAGCACACCGGTTTGATTGAGGTTCCCTTTGGATTAACTTTACGCGAGGTTATCTACGACGTCGGCGGCGGAATTATCGACGACAAGGAATTTAAAGCCATTCAGACAGGCGGCCCCATGGGTGGTTGCTTGCCGAAGGAATACCTTGACCTGCCCTTGGACTACCAGGAACTGACAAAAGCCGGTTCGATCATGGGCTCCGGTGGTCTTGTCGTCATGGACGAAGGCACCTGCATGGTGGATATTGCCCGCTTCTTCATGGAGTTCATCCAGGATGAAAGCTGCGGTAAATGCACTCCCTGCCGTGTGGGTACCCGCCGTATGCTCGAGATCCTCGAACGCATCTGTGCCGGTAAAGGCCAGGCTGGCGATATCGAAACCCTCGAATACCTTTGTAACGAGATCCGCCAGGACAGCCTCTGCGGTCTCGGTCAGGGTGCACCCAACCCCGTGGTCAGCACGCTCAAACACTTCCGTGCTGAATACGAAGCACATATCAATGAAAAACGCTGCCCGGCCAAGGTCTGCAAGGCCTTGATCCGTTACGAAATCACAGATGGTGTCTGTACCGGTTGTACCGTTTGCGCTCGTAATTGCCCCGTTTCAGCGATTAGTGGTGAACGCCGTCAAACTCACGTGATCGATCCTGATGTTTGTATCCGTTGTGGAATTTGTATGCAGGTTTGCAATTTCAATGCTATCGTCATTAAGTAGGGTTGTGTAAACAGCCCTCGATTCCAATCCACGTTAATCAACGTCGCGAGGAGGATGTTTATGGCAATAGAGCAAAAAGATGGCAAACAGATCAAAGAAGCAGTGAAATCTGCCATCCAACGGTACGGTGCAACGAATGATGAA
>CAYWCH010000314.1:1171-3156 GCA_964456715.1 uncultured Anaerolinea sp.
CCCGGGGAAGCATTGGATGAGATCAGCCGGCAACTCAAACTGCCAAAAAGCCAACTCTTTTCGGTAGCCAGTTTCTATCGAATGCTCTCGACGAAACCTCGGGGACGCCATGTCATCCAGTTTTGTGAGAACGCCCCCTGCCATGTGGCTGGAGGCCGCGAAGTCTGGCAGGCGTTGACTGACGAGCTTCATCTCAAAGATGAAGAAACGAGCGCTGATGGTAAATGGTCGCTGGTCACCACCAGCTGCCTGGGCATCTGCGGTGTGGGTCCAGTCATGGTCATCGATGATGATATCTACGGAAATGTCGATCCCAAACAGGTCCCGTCCATCCTGGCTCGTTATCACTAAAGGAGACTGACATGAAAGCAGTTCGTTCAATGGTATTGGTTTCCAGTGATCCCGTCAGCATCGAAAGAGGTGCCAATGACATCTATAAATCCCTCCAACGTGAAATTAAATCCTTTGGATTGGAAGATGAGATCTCTTTGACCATGGTGGGAGACGTCGGCCGTACTGACGCCGCTCCCCTCGTAATCGTTTACCCCGATGCGGTGATCTACGGCCCTGTTCAAGAGAAAGACGTCCACTTCCTGGTGGAAGAACATCTCTTCAAAGGCCGTATCGCTGCCGGGCTGCAGGCTCCGGTCCGCGAACTTTCCGGCAAGATCGCCTGGTTGTCATCCCGTAAGGGAACACTGCCGGCTGAACAGCGCATCGTACTCGAACGCGCCGGTTTGATCGACCCGGATTCGATCGATGAATACATCATTCACGACGGCTACCAGGCTCTGGCCAAAGCCGTCACCGAGATGAAATCCGCCGAGATCTGCGACCTGCTCGAAAAATCGGGTCTCCGCGGACGCGGCGGCGCCGGTTTCCCCACCGGCACCAAGTGGCGTTTTGTCAACAAGACGCCCGGTTCAAAGAAATATGTCATCTGCAACGCCGATGAAGGCGAACCCGGAACCTTTAAAGATCGTTTGATCCTTGAAGGCGATCCGCACTCCATCGTTGAAGCCCTGGCGATTGCAGCTTACGCGGTTGGTGCTGATGAAGGGTATATCTACATCCGCGGCGAGTACACACTTGCCCAGCAGCGCCTTCACCACGCCATCGAACAAGCCCGTGAAATGGGTCTGCTCGGTAAGAACATTTTTGGAACCGATTTCAGCTTTGATCTGCACGTTCATTCAGGCGCAGGCGCGTACATCTGCGGTGAAGAGACTGCCTTGATCGAGTCTATCGAAGGCAAACGCGGTGAACCCCGCGCGCGTCCTCCCTACCCGACCACCAATGGCCTGTGGGGAAAACCCACCCTCGTCAACAATGTCGAAACGTTGGCGAATGTCCCCGCCATTCTACGCAACGGACCCGAATGGTATCGTAAGTTTGGCACACCCTCGAGCCCCGGCACCAAGGTTTACACCATCCTCGGCAACGTCAATACCACGGGTCTGATCGAAGTCCCGATGGGAATTACGCTGCGCGAGGTCATCGCCATCTACGCCAAGGGGATGAAGAACGATAGATCCTTCAAGCTGGCACAGACGGGCGGCTCCTCCGGCTCGATCATCCCGGCCAGTCTGCAGGATGCCCCGATGGATTTCGATTCATTCGCCAAAGCCGGTGTCGCCCTCGGTTCAGGTGCTCTTTTGGTCTGTGACGAAGATACCTGCGTGGTTGACCTGGCCCGAAACCTCTTGAACTTCTTCCGCAAAGAAAGCTGCGGTAAATGCACGCCGTGCCGTGTCGGTAACCAGCGCGCATTCGAGATCCTCACCAATATTTCGGAAGGCACCGGTTCTTTGAAAGACCTGGATGACCTCATGAGTTTGAGCAATCAGTTGTATCAGCTCTCCAATTGTGGTCTGGGCCAGACAGCCGGAGCCCCCATCCGCGATATTCTGACTTATTTCCGCGCAGAAGTCGAAGCGCATATCCGCCTCAAGGTGTGCCCCACCGGGGAATGCCCCATGAGCGGG
>CAYWCH010000315.1:0-992 GCA_964456715.1 uncultured Anaerolinea sp.
ACGGTTACGTGGAACCAAATCCCGTTGCCTATGCCAGGTTGATCGCGCTGGTGCAAATGACGCGTTCAGGGCTGCAGAATCGGAACCTGCTGGATGCGACCACACAGGCCAACTTGGATAATCTCGTTGACGAACTGGACTTCTTCCTGGATATCTCTCAGAAGGAATTGAACGGCGGCACAATCACCGACGATGAGTACTGGCGCATTCAGTATTACGGAGGTTGGCTCGAGGCGATCACGATTGCAGCGGCCGACACTGAAACGGAATATGAGGGACGCGGTTATTTGGAAGATCAGAAATCAGCCGTGGTGGCAGATGTAGCCACCGGAATAGGAAGAGTTTTGGAAGAGGGAGTGGGTTACCCGACCAGCATTTATGTGGTCATCCCGAACGCCCCCTACCAGGTGGCAGTAGGTGCGGTCTATACCTATTATGAATTCGTCGTCCCGCCTGACCAGAGAATGACGGACGAAGGCTGGCGTGCTCAGATCGAAGCCGGGAATGCACCGGCTCTGCCTGATTGGACCTCGGCTTTCATCATCCCATAATGAAACGACGATTTGTTTTGTGGGGAGCGCTGTTCCTGGCGCTCCTCACTATGAACGGTTGTCTGAGCTCTTCGACCACGGTGATCACTTTCGGCGGTGATGTGATGTTGGCCAGGAACGGCACGGCCTTGTTTGCCGGCTCCGATCCCTGGGGAGATGTGGGGAGATACCTGAATGATCTGCGATCGCAAAATCCGCAAACCATGTTTCTTGTCAACCTTGAATCCCCTTTATCTGAGAATGTCACTGCTACTAAAGCGATGGGGTATTACCTTTGTAGTGATGCAGCCCAGGTCTCGATCTTAACTTCAGCACACGTCGAAATGGTGTCGCTGGTCAATAATCACAATCTGGATTGCGCAGCAGATGGAATGGCGCGAACCGGTCGTATCCTGGGTGAAAATTCGATCGCGTTTGCTGATGAAGGCTATCGTCCTACCT
>CAYWCH010000315.1:1002-3148 GCA_964456715.1 uncultured Anaerolinea sp.
TTACTGACACAAATGGAATGCGGGTGGGGCTGATCGCTGTGGAAGACGTGACTGCTCCAGTCGATCAACAAAAATTGGTTTCTGCCATTCAAGATGCCCGACAGCAATGTGACTTCCTCATTGTGTCCATGCACTGGGGGAATGAATACCAGGCTGGGGTTCGCGAGGATCAGAGAGAACTCGCTCAATCAATTGCCGATGCCGGCGCTGATGTGTTGTGGGGGCATCACCCTCACGTGCTGCAAAAGATGGAATGGTTACAAGGTGCATCCAGCAGCCACCGCATGCTTGTCATTTACAGCCTGGGGAATTTACTCAGTGATCAGGGGATGAACAAAGACACGCAACAGACTGCGCTGATCTCAATAAAAGTCGTTAATGGCAGAATAACACAGATCACGGTTCATCCGTTTGTGATGGATGTATACGAGATGAAATTGCGGGACGCAGATACTGATGAATCCCGTGAGATATTGGATCGCTTGAAGGTCGGGCAATTGAATGGAGTGAAACTGGTTTTATTTTGAGGTTCTGAGGGGAATCATTTTTTCCATCCGCCAGGAAGGTTCGGTGATGGTGTGCCACTTGCCTTCGTCGTCGGGATAAGACCACACTCCCGGTTCCTCAGCCATAATCTGGTACCCCAACCGTTTGTACAACCGGATCGCGTTCGGATTATCACGTGCAACATTTAATGTGACACGTGAGAAGTGGCGCGATTGCAGGAAGCTTTCCACCACCTTGATCATTTTTGTTCCCAAGCCGTGGTTGCGATAATCCGGCTTTATTCTGAATGAATATAAATAAGCCCTCTGCCATCCATCGGATAATTCAGGCCGGTCACTCATAAGTTGAACGAAAATCTGACCGATCAGGCCAACCTCAACATGATCGGCGATCCAGATCATGGATGTGCCTTGAACCATACGATCGTAGGCGTTGGCAAACACCAGACGGAAATGTCTGAATTCACCCTCCCACTCGAGCGAAGGGAGGTCGCTTTTCCTGATAGGACGGATGATCACATCTTCCAGAGAGAACCTGGTCTCTGCTTGAATGATCTGTTCGGCCATGAGTGCCCTCACAACCCCATTGTATTTAAGATCTGCTCCAACAAGGCTTTTTCTTGCGCAGCAGTTTTTATTTCACCATCGATCCAGGCTGCTCGAATTTTTCGAATGATTTCAGTGTATTTCGGACCAGGTACCAGACCAAGGTCTTTTAACGTTTCACCGTTGGTGCTGGGGGTTATCTTCTGCCAGGTTAAGAAGTAATTTTGCAATTTCTGCTTTAAGTCATTGTCTTTACTAATGAGGAATAGAGCATAACCCCCAATTGGGGGGATATCGGTCAGACGGTCTGAAAACTGGCTGGGGATGAGATTGGTCAAAGATTCGCGCTGGTCCCATACCTTTTTTGACCGTTTCAACGCATCCATAAGCTGGTTGTTCAGGTGAAAGCGATTGGCAATTTCGATACATGTATTGCCATCCTGCTGCAGCAGCCAGGTAAGGAAGCCCAGTGCTGTATGGACGGGGGTGGCGCCGATCTGATCGGCAATTCCCCATCCTTCCGGAATATCCTTCTTCAAAGCGGAGGTTAAAGAATCTGAAAATTCACCTCGCCAGGTCAACCCGGGATAGATCGCCTGGATCAAACCCAATTCGTTCAACCGGTCGAATATCGGAATCGGATTCTCTTCTTTGAAGATCAGATTGAATTCATGACGCAGGCGGTCTCCGCTGACCTGTTTGATCAAGGGACGCGCTTCATCCATCAATTGCCGCGTACGATTCTCGATGTGAAAATGAAACCGTTGTTCGAAGCGGACTGCTCGTAGAAGACGGGTGGGATCGTCGATGAATGACAGCGAATGCAGCACCTTGATCTGTTTCTTCTGAAGATCCGCCAGACCATCCCAGTAATCGTAGAGTTCTCCAAAATGCCGGCCGTCAAGACGGAGAGCCATGGTATTGATCGTGAAATCGCGACGGTGCAGATCGAGTTTGATGCTCGAGCGCTCCACCGTGGGCAGGGCAGTGGGGTGGTCATAAAACTCGGTGCGTGCACTGATCAAGTCCAATGAATCCGGCAATTTCCCGGAGTCCGTATCCAGTAATCCGAACTCATTTAGTAATTTTGACTT
>CAYWCH010000316.1:0-3138 GCA_964456715.1 uncultured Anaerolinea sp.
CTCCCCCACCTGATGAATCCGCTACCTACAATCTGCTTCGCGAACATTTGGAAGATGTTCTAAATGGTCTGCCTCCCCGGGAAGTACGAATTCTTCAACTCAGATATGGCTTGCTCGATGGTCAGGCCTATACCCTGGAGGAAGTCGGCCGCAAAATGGGCGTTACTCGCGAGCGTGTCCGGCAAATCGAAGCACAAGCTCTGAGCCGGCTGCGGCATCCATCGATTCGGCGAAAATTACGCGATTACCTGGGTGAATAAATTGAAAACAATACGGCTGCGTGCCGTATTGTTTTTATGCTTGCAATTTTGGCTCGATTGTTGCATACTTTTAGCGGGAGCTAATATCTATGGCTAACATTCCTCTACGCGCATATGAAAAAATGATCGAAGATTTGATCGATCAAGGCAAGTTGCAAGAAGCAATAGCCCATTGCAAACACATCTTAAGAACCTATCCCAAATGTATTTCAACCTATCGTATCTTGGGAAAAGCCTTTCTTGAAGGAAAATCCTACAACGAAACAGCCGATGTTTTTAAACGCGTATTGACCGTTTATCCCGATGATTTTATCTCCCATGTTGGCATGAGCCTTGTTCGTGAAAATGAAAATAATCTCGACGCAGCCATCTGGCACATGGAGTTGGCTTTTGACAGCCAGCCCTCCAATATTACGATCCAGGAGGAGTTGAAACGATTGTTTGGTCGCCGTGATGGAACTCATCCTACCAAAATTCGTCTCACTCGCGGCGCCCTGGTGAGAATGTATGCCCGCGGCGAACTGTATCAACAAGCCATCGCTGAGATCAATTCTGCAGTAACAGAGGATATTAAACGCACGGATCTCGAAGTTTTTCTGGCGATGATGTACTACCTCTCCGGCGATCAAAAATCCGCCATCGATCTTTGTCAGAAACTCGAAAAAGAAGTTCCATATTGTTATGAAATTAACAAGATTCTCTTTGAAACTTCACCAAATACCAATCATGCCGATAAAAGCAATACCTACGCTGTGAGGTTGATGGAATTGGATCCATATGAAGAGTTCATAACTGCGAAGTTCCCCACCCTGGAAGATGTTCCAGATGATCGAGTTTTTGTTGAAGAATTAACTGACCTGTCATCAGTTTCCACTGGTAAAGAGAGCACGTGGGTGTCAAGTTTGAATAATGAATGGGATAAGCCTTCTTTTATTCCGGAGCCTGTTATGACTGCCTTCTCAGATCAAGGATCTTCTGCGGAACCTTCTGCATATGATTCTGCCCAAAGCCCGGAGAAAGCGTTGGGTGATATGAATTCATCTTCATTTACCGATCCTTCTGAAGCGTTTTCAGAGAATAATCCACCTTCTCAATCTGAACCCACAAAATCAGACGACTGGCTTTCAAGTCTTTCTTCTGATTCCTCTTCCATTGATAAACCAGAAGAAACATCCCAGGATCAAGCTGCTCCCGCAGAAGTACCTGACTGGTTGCGTTCCCTGGTCCCAGAAGATAACGCAACCGAATCAACACCAGTTCCTGAATCTTCATCTCCATTTGATGATCCCGTATCAGAAGAACATCCCACTCCTGAGGTTTCAAATAATGAATCCTCTTCTTCACCATTTGAAGATCAACCTCAGGCGAATGATTTATCGAATCAAAATATTGAAGAATCAGGCCTTCCAGATTGGTTGAAGAACTTTGAAGGAGAAAAATCTGCTGAACCCGTCTCACAGGATGACTTCCCTGATTGGCTGAATTCCCTGGATGCCAAGTCCCAATCTGTTGAGCCTGCTTCCAATCCTTTGTCGATTGACGAACCGAAACCCGAAAATGAATCTCCTATTTCGAGCGCATTTGCATTTGGTGAAACAGAAAACACCGTCCCCCAATCTCCCCTTGAAGCCATTTCAGCAAATGCATTTGCATCTGAAATACCTGAAGATAACGCAGAAAAGTTGCCTGAGGAACCAGTACCTCAATCGGCTGTTGAGAATAATGAAATTCCTGAATGGATACGTAACTTACACGGTTCAGAAGAAAAGGAGCAAGAATCCATCCCAGTATCAGATCAAGCTTCTGAGGAATTTGTTACCACGCCAGCACAATCCCAGGAATCAACAGAAGATGATTCGAACGTTGAAGCCCTATCACCAGACCAGGCAATTTCTGATGAAACCAGTGATGATCTATTAGATTGGCTGCGCGAACTTAAACCTGAGGATAATCAAAGCACTTTTCCTCAAACAGACAATCTTCAGGAAGCCAAAGAAAACACCGGAGGTCTTACCTACGATTTTGATGCTGAATTGAAGAAGTTAAGCGGCATTGAGTCCGAAGAGACTGTTGATCAACCGCAGTCCGAACCCGTTGCCGCACCTGTTGATGATACTGATGATTTCTTGAAGAAATTAACTGGCATTGAAGACTTCACGAATGAAGGAGCTGAATCTGAACCGCAGCAAAACGAGACTCCTAATCAAGAGGAACCTGAAATAGTAAATATCAAAGAACCTGAATCTCCAATCGATACTGGTTCTGGTTTTCCAGAATCAGATACTTCAGAGGTTTCTCAGCCAATTGAGCCTTTACCTGTTCCAGACAATTTCGAAAAACAATTCCAGACCATTGATTCCATTTCTTCTGGATTATTGCATGATCTATTGGATGCAACCAAACGCAATCCTGAAGATTATCAATCATGGCGCAAGCTTGGCGATGCTTACGCTGATGAGGGCAAATACTCGGATGCACTGCTCGCATACAACAAGGCAGAACAAATTTTAATTAAACAAAAATAGTGGAGTGCAAAGTGGAAAGAACCTTGGTCCTTGTCAAACCCGATGGTGTTCAGCGTGGCCTCACCGGCGAGATCATAAAGCGCCTTGAAAACCGGGGGTTGCGCCTTACTGCAGCAAAATTCTTTTTGGTCGATGAAAAACTGGCAAAGAAGCATTATGAAGTTCACACCGGTAAGCCATTTTTCGATGGCTTGATTCGTTACATCACCAGTGGTCCTGTGATGGCCATGGTTTGGGAAGGACCTCAAGCGGTCGCAGCGGTACGCCAAACAATGGGATCAACCCGCCCGACTGAAGCGGCTCCCGGTACGATTCGTCATGACTATGCCCTTGAAGTTGGTAGAAACCTCACT
>CAYWCH010000317.1:0-879 GCA_964456715.1 uncultured Anaerolinea sp.
ACAATTTTCCGGCTGATCAAACCTTTATCGTGCGCATGGGTGATTACGGCACTTATGGGATCGGGGGGATTCAGGTAGCCACGGTGGATACCGGTTCGGGCGGAAATTTCAGCGCCACTTACGATATTCCAGGCGCGTTGGCCGGGAGAGCGCAGATTGCCATCCGGCTTGAGACAGCCAGCGGTTATTACAACGCCTACAACTGGTTTTACAACAATACAACCTATTAAACAATTTTCTTTCGGAGAAGCACAGAGATTTCGTTTAGAAGCTCTGTGCTTCTTTCATTAATCTCATCTGCTTGACATGCTCTCAAAGTCGGATATACTCACAAAAGGACGATTTACAGCGGAAAAACCGGTCTGAGGAGGCTGGCACATGAAGTTGAACATAAAGATCTGGGATGTTCTTTCCGTTCTTGTTTTGATCGCAACCATTGTTGTTGTCATCATCGTCGTGACCATCTTCAACGATCCCACTTCTTCTGTCAATCCTTTGCCTCCTGCCACCTTGCCCGCGACCATCGACATTCCCACCTCCACTTACACACCGGTAAAAATGCCTGCCACCTGGACGCCGACTCCCTGGAACACGCCGACACCGCATCCCTCCAGCACTCCCATTCCAACCTCCACCCCCATCGTGAGGTGAGTTTTCGCCACATTGTTTTAAATTTCAATTGAATGGACCTTTATGAGTGATCAAATTACCCCTGAAATCTTTGAACACCTGGTAGATCTGGCTGCTCTCGAATTGGATGATAAACAAGCCGAATACCTGCGCAGGCAATTGAACAACCAGTTGAAATCCATCCATGAATTGGAAGCCATTCCCATCGACGCTGTCACTCCGGCCAACCTGCATGGAGTTCCCTTCGAC
>CAYWCH010000317.1:889-3128 GCA_964456715.1 uncultured Anaerolinea sp.
AAGCTCTCACCGGACGTGAAGGACATCCTGTCTCAGGCACCCGAGATGGAAGACGGCTACATTGTTGTCCCTGATATTCCCCATACCACGTTAAAGTAGACGATCATGGAATTATGCGACCTTTCTGCACTTGAAATGACCAGGCTCCTGCGGGAGAAGAAAACCTCGGCAGTGGAGATCCTGCAATCGTGCCTGCAGCGAATTGGCCAGGTGGATGGACGCCCCGGCGCGCTCGATCAAACTGTGAGCGACGAGGACAAGAAGAAAGTCCATTCGTTCATCACACTGACCGATGATTTGGCGCTGGCACAGGCTCGTGCCGTGGACGCAGACCTGGCGGCCGGCAAGGACCCCGGCCCGCTGGCGGGCGTGCCCTTTACTGTCAAAGACATTTTTTGCGTAAAAAACACCCCATCGACCGCGGCTTCGCGCATCCTGGCGAATTTTACCGCGCCGTACACAGCCACCCCGGTGGAGCGGATGCAAAAAGCCGGTGCGGTGATGATCGGCAAGGTCAACCTGGATGAATTCACTTACGGTTCGTCCACCGAATCCTCGGCCTTCCAGCCGTCCACGCGCAATCCATGGGACACCAACCGTGTTCCCGGCGGATCATCGGGCGGCAGCACTGCCTCGGTGGCAGCCGGCGAAGTTCCCCTGTCACTCGGCACGGATACTGCCGGTTCGATCCGGCAGCCAGCCGCGTTTTGCGGTGTGGTGGGCGTCAAACCTACCTACGGGCGGGTTTCGCGTTATGGGCTGATCGCCTTCGCCTCCTCGCTGGATTGTCCGGGCCCGGTGGCACGGACGGTGAGCGACGCGGCAGCCATGCTTCAGGTGATTGCCGGGCCGGATGAACATGACAGCACATCTGCGGCCGTTCCGGTAACCGATTATTTGAGCGGTCTGGAAAAAGGCGTCAAGGGCATGCGCATTGGCCTTTCGCCCGATTACTTCCGCATCACCTTCCCGGACCCAAAAACCGGGGAATTCCAGCAGCAACCGCTTCCCAAAGAGATTGAAGACGCCGTGCGGCGCGCCGCCCAGGTGCTGGCAGCGCTCGGAGCTGAGATCGTGGAAGACGTGCCCATGCCCAATACCCGGTTTGGAATCCCGGCTTACTTTGTCGTCAGCCGCGTGGAAGCCGCCTCCAATTTGCACCGTTACGACGGTGTCAAGTACGGGCTGCGCACGCACAAGCAATATACCGACCTCAAGCAGATGTATAAGATCTCGCGCAATGAAGGCTTTGGCTTGCAGCCAAAGCTGCGCATCCTGATGGGAATGTACGTGAGCGCCGCCCAGTACAGCGAACAATATTACCAGCGGGCGCTGCGCGTGCGCACCATGATCCGCCGCGATTTTGAAGAAGCCTTCGATCCGCAGGGGAAATACCACCTGGACGCTCTGCTCACCCCCACAACACCGACCACGGCCTTTGCCATGGACGCGCTCTACGGTGATTCGGTGCTCATGCAGTATGCCGACCAGTTGACCGTCCCGGCCAACCACGCTGGGGTTCCTGGTTTGTCACTGCCCGGCGGGCTGGACGGTGATAAGCTGCCGATCGGTATTCAACTGCTCGGAGCAGACTATACGGAAGACAAACTCTTCCGTATCGGCCGTGCCTACGAACAGGCCACCGAAGGGGAGGCCTGGCGCAAGGTGCTTCCGGGTGTGTTGAGATAGGGTAACATCGTGAAGAAGCATTTTCCAGTATTAAGGGTGTTGGCAATTTTGGTGGTTTGTTTGCTGCTGTTGTTTCTGACTGCCTGCCAGGTTGGCCAGACCATTTCTGGATGGTTTGCCACCGATACACCCACCCCGACCATGACTTTTACGCCTACTGCCACCTCCACCGCTACCTTCACACCAACAGCTACCCTCACATATACCCCGACTGCTACCTTTACGGCCACCTGGACGGCTACACCCCTGCCAACCTGGACCAATACTCCCGTTGCTTCAGGAGAAGCAGAATGCAACGGAGCGAATGCTTCAATGGAAGGGCAGGTACTGTACCAGATCAACCAGGCCAGAGCCAACGCCGGGGTTGAAGCAGTGAAAAGCAACAGCGCGTTAGCTTCTGCTGCCCGCAGACATAGCAAAGATATGGCCCAACATAATTTCTTCAGCCATACCGGCTCGGACGGTTCCACACCGTTCGTTCGCATAAAAGCCGCTGGATATTCATACCGTGTTGCAGGCGAGATCATCTACGCCGGCCCGGGCAAGTACA